>CAZEYC010000001.1:0-19463 GCA_964516965.1 uncultured Alphaproteobacteria bacterium
ATCTCATATATTTTTTATTTTAATGTAAATTCATATCCTTTGCTTTTTATTTTTAATTTATTTCTTGTATTTTTATTTACAAATTTATAAATCAACTGATAATAAACAGGTCTTAATATTTTAGCGCATATATTTTTTCTAATAATAATATATGGAATAAAACTTTTTTTAGATTTTTTATAGAATAAAGGATTTTTTTTACTTAAAATAATTTCTTCTCCGATGTTTGTTTTAAATATAATTTCTTGATTCTTATTTAAACCTTTGATACCAAAATTAATTATTACAAAAGGTGTATCTTCAACCTCAATTTTACCTTTCTCTGCCGGGGTTTCTAAATAAAAATTCCCCTTTCCATCTGAAACTAAAACTGATGCAAATATTTTTATTAATGCTTTTTTTCTTATTAAACTTCCATTATAAAACCATTCCCCTTTAGAATTAATTTTAATAGGAAACTTTTTTATTTTAAGTTTTATTTTTTTTTGCAATGTATTAAATTGAGATTTATTTTTTTTAATTATAAAATAATAGATATGATAAATCCATTTCAAAGAAATTTGGAAACATTAGGTAATTATTTTAGCTACCCATTAATTAGATTTATAACTGGTATTCTTTTAATACCACATGGATATGGTAAATTAAAAAAAGGGTGGAATGGTGAATTAGATGGTTTTATTAGTTTTCTAGATAAAGAATATTCGAATCCATTAATGACAGGTTTTTTTTTAGCATATTTAATTGCATTTACTGAATTTTTAGGAGGAATTTGTATTGCTTTAGGTTTTTTCACTAGAATAGCAGCTCTATCAGTAACAATATTTATGGCATTTGCAGTTCATCAACACTTCCATGATGGTTTATTTTGGACAAAGGGTGGGTATGAATACCCTTTGATGTGGGGTGTTGTAACTTTTGCAATATTGCTAAAAGGCTCTGGAAGTTTATCAATTGACAATAAATTTAAATAAAAATAATTTATTTTTATAAAATAGATAAAATTGCAAGTTGCTTATTAGTCCCATATATTTTGTGGGTTTCATATGCATCTATACTTAATTACAATATCTGGATTTTAAATTAATGGCTGGGGCGGTAGGATTCGAACCTACGAATGCGAGTACCAAAAACTCGTGCCTTACCACTTGGCGACGCCCCAAAATCAATCAATATTTAAATTTATATTAAATTTATAAAATATTCAAAGCTTATGTTTTTATACCACCCACCACAGACCACCAATTTGGGTGATTTTTCTTTATAATTTTTTGTATTTTTTTTGCATTTAAAGTATTTTTAAATAATCCAAAAACAGTTGGTCCGCTTCCGCTCATTCTTGAAAATAAACAACTGTCAATACTGTCTAATATATTGATGATTTCTTTTATTTCAGGAATAATTTTTTTTGCTGGTTCAGATAAATCATTTTGTGTTTCTAAAATCCAAGAAAAAAAATTTTTTTTGTTTAAGTTATACAAATTTATTTTTTTTCTTTTAATATTTGGAAATAATTTATCATATTCTTTGAAGACTTTTTTAGTTGAAAGTTCTTTTAAGGGGTTAATTAATATCAATGAAAAATTAGGTAGTTTAGGACATGATTTTAGGATTTCTCCATACCCTGTAAAAAAAACACTCCTATTGTATAAACATACTGGAACATCAGAACCAATTGTTTGAGCAAATTTATAAAGCTCATTATTTGTTAAATTATGCCTATTTAATTTACTTATACCACGTATTATGGCAGCAGCATCGGAGGAGCCTCCACCTAGTCCTGCAGCAACAGGAATTTTTTTATTTAAAAATATTTTATAGTGTGGCTCAACGCCTATCAAATTTGAAAAATCAAACACTGTTTTTCTTATTATATTTTCCTTTCCATTTAAATATCTTTTAAAAGGACCTGTTATTATAATTGAAAACTTTTTATCCTTTATAATTTTAATTTCATCATATAAATTAACAAAACAAACTAAACTCTCTAAAAGATGCAAATTATTATTTTTTTTTAATACATTGAGAAAAAGGTTTATTTTTGCATATGCCTTTAAACTAAAAACATTATTGTGTTTCTTCATATATTTTTAAAAAGTATTGCTGGGTTGTTCTGTAAATTCTTTTATTTTTAATTGTAATTTCTTTTCTAGTTCTTTATCTGGCTTGAAATATAAAGCCTTTTTCCATTGATATAAAGCCTCTATATTTCTTTCAGATTCTTTATAAGCATCTCCTAGATGGTCATTAATTATTGGATCTGTTGGTTTTAATTCTAGCGCTTTTTCTAATTCTACAACTGCTTTATTAAATTCATTTAATTTATAATAAGCCCAGCCAAGACTATCAACTATGTATGGATCTCTAGGTCTTAAATTTACAGCTTTTTCAATTAAATTTTTTGCTTCATTCATTTTAAAACCTTTTTCGATCCATGAGTATCCTAAATAATTTAGAACTTCAGGTTGGTTTGGTAAAAACTCTAAAACCTTTAATAAATCTTTTTCAGCTTTCTCCCATTGATTTGATCTTTCATAAGCCATTCCTCTAGCATATAATAAGTCCCAATTGTCTTTTTTTATATCAATAACCCTAAGCAATGCCTGATTATATATTTTTATTGCTTCTACATATTTTTTATTATTTCTTAAAATATCGCCTAATAATTTAAGTGCATCATGCCTATCTTTTTTTTCATTTGACATTTGTTTCAAAATTGAAATTGCTTTAGAATTTTCTCCTAAAATTTCTAAATTTCTGGCAATTCTTAATTTAGCATGCCAATCAAAAACTGAATTTTTGGAAATTTTTGAATATAAATTATTGGCTAAAAGAAATTTTTCTTCATTTTCTAAAAGTTCTGCTAAAAACATTTGAGCTACCTCAAAATCTTTTTTTAAAAAAAGAGCTAAATTTGCATAAATAATTGAATAATTATTTGTAAAATCTGATCTAAATGTACTTGCAATGTTTGTTGCTAATTCTGCAATAGCATCTGACAAATTATTTATTTCTTTTTTTGGTACTTTATTTGCATTTAATCTTTTTAATTCATCTGAAATCAATAAAGATTGATTAGAATCTTTCGAATATGTTTTATATAAATCTTTTGCTTTTTCTATTTCCCCAAATCTTTCAAATGCATTTCCCGCTAATTTTATTAATCTAAAAGAAGGCTCTGCAAAAGTGTCTATAGATTTTTGATACAAGATTGACGCTTCATCTTTTTTTCCAAAAAATTCATTAATTAAAGCAAGATGTAAAAATTTTAATCCATTTATATGTAGGTCTTTATCTAACTCGCTCATTACATCAACTGATGCTTTATAATTTTTATTTTTTACAGCTATAATCCATGCATTAATAATAGGAATAGAAAAACGTTCATAAGAATGTTTTTTAACTTTTTTTAATCTTTTAAATGCAGAATCAAGATTATTTCTTTTTATATCATCAGTAATTAAAGCAAGCAATATTGACGCACTTTCTTCATTTAAATATTTTTCTATTTTTTTTCCTATCGATACACATTTTTCTATAGATCCTTCTAAAAGATATAATGTGCATAATTCTTTTGCTATTTCTTGGTTGGGCTTTTCATCAACTTTATTTATATCTAAAGTTTTTTCAAAAAATAATATTGCAGCACTATAATCCTTATTAGATACAGCGTGTTTTGCTGCTAAATAATTACCTGTCTCAAAAGCATTAGAGAATCTAGTTATAAAAAAAGAAATTAATAAAAAAAATAATAATAATTTAAATCTGTTCATTTTAATTACATGTTTGGATACTTAGGCCCTTCCCCTCCTTGGGGAGGAGTCCAATTTATATTTTGTGAAGGATCTTTTATGTCGCAAGTTTTACAATGAACACAATTTTGAGCATTAATTTGCAATTTTGGTTCCTTTGTTTCACCAATTCTTACTATTTCATAGACTCCTGCTGGACAATATCTTTGTTCAGGAGCATCGTAATTTTTTAAATTATACTCAATAGGAATTTTATCGTCCTTAATTTGTAAATGACAAGGCTGATTTTCATTGTGATTTGTATTAGAAATAAAAACTGATGAAAGTTTATCAAATGTTATAATTCCATCTGGTTTAGGATATTCGATAACTTTTGAATTTTCTGCTTCTTTTAAAGTTTTATAATCTTCATGATGTTTCAAAGTCCAAGGTGCTTTTCCCCTAAAAACAAAAGTGTCAACCGCGCTATATATTAAACCAGGCCAAAAACCCCATTGAAAAGATGGTCTTATATTTCTTACTTTGTAAAGTTCATCCCAAACCCAAGATTTCTTCAATTCAATCTCATATGATTCTATTTCGACTGGTGGACTAGAAGTGCTAAGATTCTTAAATATTTGTTCTGCTGCTATAATTCCAGATTTCATAGCTAAATGCGTGCCTTTTATCTTTGGAACATTCATAAAACCTGCTGTACAACCTACAAGTAAACCGCCAGGGACAGTTAATTTAGGAATGGATTGAAACCCCCCTTCATTCAATGCCCTTGCTCCATATGAAATTCTTTTGCCTCCTTCAAATATTTTTTTTATCTTTGGATGTGTTTTAAATCTTTGAAACTCATCAAAAGGACTTAAATATGGATTTTTATAGTCTAACCCAATAACAAAACCTATAGAAACCTGATTATTTTCTAAAAAGTAAATAAAAGATCCACCATATGTTTGATTATCAAGAGGCCAACCGACAGAATGAATTACTTCTCCTAATTTATGATTTTCTGGTTTTATCTCCCACAATTCCTTTAAACCAATAGCGTACGTTTGAGGATCTGAGTTTTTCCTTAAATCATATTTCTTAATTAATTTTTTTGTTAAAGAACCATGACAACCCTCAGCAAAAATAGTTTGTTTGGCTAAAAGATCATAACCTTGTTGGTAATTTTCTAACTGTTTTCCATCTTTATCAATTCCTTGATCTCCAGTTCTTATACCAATTACCTTATTTCCTTTTTCATCAAAAAGAACTTCCGTGGCTGAAAAACCTGGAAAAATATTTATATTTAATTCTTCTGCTTGTTTAGCAAGCCACCTACACAAATTTCCAAGACTAATTATATAGTTGTCTCTATTTTTCATTTGTGGTGGCGTTGGTAATCTAAATGATTTATTTTTTGTTAATAACAAAAAATTATCTTTTTTTGCTTCTATTTTTATTGGAGAATCTTTGCTTTTCCAATCTGGTATTAATTCATCTAAAGCTTTTGTTTCTAATACAGCGCCAGAAAGTATATGTGCACCAATTTCAGAACCTTTTTCAACAACACATATATTTAATTCTTTTTTATTTTTTTTTGCCAGTTGTGCAAGTTTTATAGCTGAAGTAAGCCCAGCAGGACCTCCACCAACGACTAAAATATCAAAATTCATTTTTTCTCTTGTCATATATTTAAATATATAGATGAATTTTATAGATTATCAAATTTCATTGTTTAATGATAAAAAAGAAATAATAAGTTATAATACGGTAATAATACAGACTATTTTTATCATTTTCATATTTAAAATTGGCAAATTTAATTAAAACGTATTCATCTTTATTAGATTGGTATTTTCAACTAGGCATAGATACATTTATACAAAAAAAACCACGAAATAGACTAAGCATCAACGATTTAAATAATTTAAAAGAAAGTCTTAACAATTTAAATAATATTGAATTAAAAAAAAATGCTAAAAATTTAGTTTTTTCAGATGGTAACCCAAAAGCAAAAATTATGTTAATTGGGGAAGCCCCTGGATATGAAGAAGATTTATCTGGAATTCCATTTGTTGGACATGCAGGAAAAAAACTTGATCAAATGATAAATGCAATAGGTCTAAACAGAAAAAAAAATGTATATATAACAAATATTCTGCCTTGGAGACCATTAAATAATAGAACGCCTACTGATGATGAAATTTCTTTTTTTTTACCATATGTAGAAAAACATATAGCTATAATACATCCAATAATAATTTTGCTTTTTGGAAATGTCGCTTCAAAAGCTATACTAAATAAAAAAGGAATTACAAATTTTCATGGCGAATGGTTTAAATATAATAATCCTTACTTAAATGAAAAAATTAATGTCATGTGTATTTTTCATCCTAGTTTTATTTTAAGATCGCCCGAAAAAAAAAAGAATGTTTGGGAAGATTTAAAAAAAGTAAAAATAAAAATTAACGAATTAAGAATTTAAAAAAAAAAAATGAAAAAAAAACAATCTCTTAATATAGCAATTTTAACTGTATCAGATAGCAGAAATCAAGAAAGTGATAAATCAGGCAAGATTTTAAATAATAAAATAAATAAATCAAATCACAAAGTAGTTGAAAAAATAATTTGCAAAGATGAAAAAAAAGAAATAGAAAGAATTCTAAAATTATGGTTAAAAAATAATAAATTACATGTCATCATTGCCACTGGAGGAACTGGATTAACTAAAAGAGATATTACGCCTGATGTATTTAAAAAATTTTTTAAAAAGGAAATGCCTGGTTTTGGTGAAATGTTTAGAATGTTAAGTTATAAAAAAATCAAAACATCAAGTTTACAATCTAGAGCATGCGCTGGTATATCAAATGGAAAATACTTATTTTCACTACCAGGATCTCCTTCTGCTTGTAAAGATGCTTGGGATCAAATAATTAAATTTCAATTAGATTCAAATTATAAACCATGTAATTTAGTTAAAATTCTACCAAAAATTAAATGACTAATTTTGATATAGAAGAAAGTTTAGGTAAAAAAGTTATCGGAATTGATGAAGTTGGAAGGGGAACTTTAGCAGGACCAGTTTTAGCTGCTGCGGTATTTATAGATAGATCGCAGTGGAAAAATTTCTTAAAAAGATATCCTAATATAATTAAAATTGATGATTCAAAGAAAATATCTAAAAAAAATAGATTAAGAATTTACAATGCTTTAACTAAAATAATTTCTTTTGGCATAGGCGCTGCAAGTGTAAAAGAAATTGAAGAAAACAATATACTTCAAGCAAGTTTAAAAGCAATGGAAAGAGCATATAATGCATTGTCAATTGATGCTGAATTTGTATTAGTAGATGGCATAAATGCTCCAAAAATTAATTCAAAAGTAAAAACAATAAAAAACGGAGATAATATATCAACTTCTATTGCTTCAGCTTCAATTATAGCAAAAGTTATTAGGGATAAATTAATGACAAAATTATCTAATAAATACCCAGAATTTTTATGGAATAAAAATTCAGGTTATGGAACAAAAAAACATATAGAAAATATTAAAATATTTGGTATAACTCCACACCATAGAAAAACATTTAAACCGATTCTAAAAATGGTAGAATAATCTTACTTTCGGGATCAAAAATGAAAATAAAATATAAAGAAAATCAAATTGTACATGGCAATTGTATTAAGGAGATGAATAATATGCCAAAAAATTATTTTGATTTAATATTTGCTGATCCCCCATACAATCTACAACTAAAAAATATCCTAAAAAGACCGGACCAATCAAAAGTAAATGGGGTAAAAGAAAATTGGGATAAATTTAATAATTTTGATGATTATGATAATTTTACATACAATTGGCTTAGTTCAGCCAGAAAACTTTTGAAAGAAGATGGATCGTTATGGGTTATTGGAACCTACCACAATATTTTTAGAATAGGAAAAATATTACAGGATTTAGGTTTTTGGATTCTAAATGATGTTGTTTGGGTAAAAACAAATCCAATGCCAAATTTTAGAGGTACTAGATTTTCGAATGCACATGAAACTATAATTTGGTGTTCAAAAAATAAACAATCCAAATATACATTTAATTATAATCTTATGAAATCACTAAATGATAATCTTCAAATGCGAAGTGATTGGGTATTGCCAATTTGTAATGGATCTGAAAGATTAAAATTAAATGGCACTAAGATTCATCCGACTCAAAAACCTGAATCAATCTTAACAAGAATAGTTTTGTCTTGCACAAAACCAGGAGATTTAATACTAGATCCTTTTTTTGGAACAGGCACAACAGGTGCTGTTGCAAAAAAATATAATAGAAATTTTATTGGTATAGAAAATAATAAAAAATATCTCTTATCAGCAAAAAAAAGGATTAAAGAAGTAAAAAAAACCAAAGATTTAAATATTTTAAATTTTAAGGAAAATAAAGAACAAATCAGAATACCTTTTGGACGCCTTATTGAACTTAATTTTATAAAACCTGGTGAAATACTTCATGATATAAAAAGAAAATGGAGTGCTAAAGTAAGGATAGATGGTTCTTTAATATCAGAAAATTTTAAAGGTTCTATTCATGGTGTTGCCGCAAAATTACAAAATATCCCTTCTTGTAACGGATGGACATTTTGGTACAAATCTCAAAAGCAAAATTTGGTTAGTATAAATATTTTGAGAGAAAAAGTTAGATTTGAATTAAAATTAAATTAAAAAATAAATAATTATTTTTTTTATTAAATTATGAAATCAAAAAGATCTGGTTATTTTAAAAAAATCGCTGATGCCTTACCTAAAGTGTTAGAAAAAAAATTTAAAGAAACTAGTTACGTAGAGTTATCAATTATTAAAAACTGGAAAGAAATTGTTGGTAATGAAATATCAAAAAAGTGTTGGCCTAATAAAATTATTTTTTCAAATTCAGATAATTTAAATGGACAACTCTCATTAAAAGTAGAAAGAGGTTGGGCTATGGAAATTGAATATAAAAATCAAGAAATTATAGAAAATTTAAATAGATTTTTTGGTTATAAAGCAATATCAAAAATTAATGTAATCCAAGATTTTAAAACCTCTTTTAAAGAAGAAAAAAAAAAAATTAAAGAAAAATTAGATATCAATCATCTAAAAAATATAAATAATATTAAACATGAAAAATTGAAAAAAGCTTTAAAAAAACTAGATAAAACGATGTTTAAATCTAAATAATTAAATTGTTGCTCTAGTTAATTAAAAATTTATAATTATGCTATATACTGTGTAATTAAACATATGCAATACTATATAAAGATATTATTTTATTTTTTCGTTTGTTTCTTTACTTTAAATAATTTTCAAATTAACAATGCTTTAGCTGAGGTTGGTAAAAATCCTTCTTCATCTGAAATTGAAAATTATATTGGCAATAAAGATTCAAATGTAATTGTTATTGAATATGCCTCAATGACCTGTGGACATTGTGCTGCGTTTCATAATGAAGTATTTCCAAAATTAAAAGAGAAATATATTGAAACTGGTAAAATAAAATTTATTTACAGAGATTATCCATTAGATCAGCAAGCATTATATGCATCAATTCTTGCAAGATGTGCTCCAAAAGAAAAATACTTTGATTTCCTAGAATTAATATTTAGCACCCAAAAAAAATGGGTCTCTGGAAAAGATGAATTTTTAGATAAATTAACTAATATAGGACAATTGGGTGGGTTGTCTGAAAGTCAAATTTCAAGTTGCTTTAGAAATGAAAATTTAGTTGATTTAGTAATAGATAATCGTTCAGTTGCTGAAAAAAAATATAATATAGATTCTACACCGTCGTTTATAATTAATGAAAAAAAATTTACTGCAATGTCTTTTAAAGATTTTGAAAAAATTTTAAATAACTTATTGAATAAATAAATATGGATTTTAATAAATTAAGAATCTCAGGATTTAAATCATTTGTTGATAAAACAGAATTAAATATTGATAAAGGTTTAACTGGAATTGTAGGACCTAATGGTTGTGGCAAATCAAATATTGTTGATGCTTTAAAATGGATTATGGGTGAATCTTCAGCTAAAGAAATGAGAGGCAAAGAAATGGATGATGTCATATTTAATGGCACCACCATAAGACCCCCAAATGATTTAGCAGAAATTGAAATAACTCTTGATAATAAAGATAAAAAAGCTCCAGAAATTTTTAATCAATATGAAAATATTGAAGTTAAAAGAAAAATAGAAAGAGAAAAAGGTTCAACATATTATATAAATAATAAAGTAGTAAGAGCAAAAGATGTAAATTTATTATTTGCCGACACATCTATAGGTTCTGATAGCACTTCTATTGTTGCTCAAGGCCAAATATCTCACTTAATTAATTCAAAGCCAGAAGACAGAAGAATTTTATTAGAAGAAGCTGCTGGAATTACTGGACTTCATGCTAGAAGGCATGAGGCAGAATTAAAATTAAAATCTGCTGATAGTAATTTATTAAGATTAGAAGATATTATAAAAACATATAGTGATCAGTTAAAGATTCTAGAGAAACAAACTAAAGAAGCAGATAAATATAAAGTAGTTAAAGAAAAAATAAAATCATTAGAAATCACATTAATCAAAACTAGATGTATAACTAACTTAAATAGTATTTCAAAAAAGAATGAAAGACTTTCCGTTATTAACAATGAGATTGAAAAAATAAATTTACTTTTAGAAAATTTAAAAAATGAAAAAAATAAAAATTTAGATAAAAACAATGAAAAATTTACTATTTTAAATTCTTTTAAGATCCAAAAAGAAAACTATTTGCAGAATAAAAAAAATCTAAATGATGAAAAAAACAGAATATCTATGCAAAAAAATAATTTTATAAATAGATTAGAACAATTATCTAAAGATATTTCTAGAGAAAAGGAATTTTTAAATGATGCAAATAAAACATTAGAAAAATTAAAGAAGAATATTTCTGATGAAAAGAAAGTTCTTGATATTGAAATAGCAAAGAAAAAGGAAGAAGAATTTAACAAAAATAATTTCATAAATCTAAAAAAAGATCTAGAAAATGGATTAGAAGAAATCCAACTTATCTTAAATCAATCAACAGAGTTGGAGAAAAATATGAGTCAAATAATTAATAATGATACAAATAATAAATTTTTAGAACCAATTAAATTGAATTTTATAAAAATAGTTAAAAAAATTAATAATGTCTTTTCCTCCTTTAAAAGCATTAAAGTTAATTTCTCTTCTTTAACAAATCTAGATAAACTTTTTAATTTTGAAGAAGAATACAATCAGTGGACAAAAAGAATAAATGATTCTGTTAAACAAAATCAAGAATTATTAAACAGAAAAATAATAATAGAAGATGAAATTAAAAAACTAGAAATCAAACCTGCTGAAATTAACCAAAATATTGGAGATCTGGATAAAAAAGTTAATGTTATAGAAGAAAAAATTAAATCTATAGAAAAGGAAATGATCATAAACCCAGATAGTGCTAAAGAAATTGATGAAAAAATAAGGAATAATTCTGAATTAAAAATAAAAAAACATGAGGAAAAAATAAGAATTGAAACTGATTTAGACTATTTAAAAAATGATCTTGAAAATGCATATCAAGAAAGTAAGGATAATTTATCTTTAACATTAAATAAGGAAATTTTAAAAAAAGAAAAACTTAATCCTAATGATTTACCTGCCAAAGGGGTAATTCAAAATGAACTAAATAATGAAAAAAGAAAATTTGATAATATTGGTCCAATTAATTTTAAAGCTGAAAGTGAAAGAAATGAAACTAATAAAAAAATTGAAAAATTAATGAACCAAAAAGTTGATGTTGAAAAAGCTGTACTAAAATTAAGAAGTTCAATTTCAGAAATTAATAAAGAAGGAAGAGAAAAGCTAAAAAATTCTTTTGATGGAATAAATCAAAGTTTTAAGAAACTTTTTATTGAATTTTTTAATGGAGGAAAGGCTTTTTTAAAAATGATTGGTTCTTCAGATCCATTACAGGCTGGTCTTGAAGTCTTTGTATTACCTCCAGGAAAAAAACTTGGTACAATATCACTTTTATCTGGTGGTGAAAAAGCAATGACGGCAACTGCATTAATTCTTGCTGTTTTTTTACAAAACCCTTCTCCTATATGCGTCTTAGACGAAGTAGATGCTCCTCTTGATGATATAAATATTGAAAAGTTTTGTAATATTATTAAAAAAATTAATGAAGATACTTTAACAAAATTTATTGTTATTACACACAACCCTATTTCTATGACTCATATGAACAGATTGTATGGTGTGACAATGTCAGAAAAAGGAGTGTCTCAATTAATATCAATTAAACTTGATGAAGCCCAAAAATTAAGAGAAGTAGGCTAATATATATTGAAAAAAAAATTAAAAGATTTTAAAAAAAGACTTAAAAAACTTAAAAATTCAGATACGAGAATAAATCAAAAAAAAAATAATAATTTTCAAAATATTGGGATGTTTTTAAAGTCAGGTGTTGAATTAATTTCTCCAGTTATTGTAGGTGTTGCGATTGGATTATTTTGCGATCACCATTTTAAAACTAAACCAATTTTTTTAATTATATTCTTAATATTTGGATTTGCTGCAGGAATAATAAATGTTTATAGATCTGTTAAAAAATTAGGATTTGAGGTTGGATTTAAAAAAAAAAATGATAAATTGCATTAAATAGAAATTTTTTCTTTTTTAATTATGGCAGATCCTATTCATCAATTTGAAATTAAAGAATTAATACCAATAGAATTTTTAGATATAAATTTATCATTTACTAATTCATCATTTTTTATGATTCTAACAATCATATCAGTATCATTCTTGTTATTAATATCGATTAAAAATAAAAAATTAATTCCAACGCGGTTACAGTCAATTTCAGAATTGTTTTTCGAGTTTATTGCAAATATGATTAATGATAATATTGGTGAAAAAGGTCAAAAATTTTTCCCTTTAATATTTACACTATTTACATTTATTTTATTCGGTAACTTACTAGGACTGTTACCATATAGTTTTACTTTCACAAGCCATATAATTGTAACATTTGTTCTTGCAGTATTTATTTTCTTATTAGTAACCTTAGTTGGAATATTTATTCATGGATTTAAATTTTTAAATTTATTCGTACCAAAAGGTGTACCAATTGTTATGTTGCCCCTTATGGTGCCTATTGAAATAATATCATATTTATCAAGACCTATAAGTCTATCAATTAGATTATTTGCTAATATGATGGCTGGACATACAATGTTAAAAGTTTTTGCCGGTTTTATATTTTCATTAGGAGTTTTTGGTGTTGCACCCTTGATTGTAGATGTAGCATTAACAGCTTTTGAAGTTCTTGTTGCTTTTTTACAAGCTTATGTATTTACTGTATTAACTTGTTTATATTTAAATGATGCTATTAACTTACATTAATAAAAGGAGGAAAAATGGAAGTAGAAGCAGCTAAATTAATTGGAGCGGGTCTTGCAGTTATTGGACTAGGTGGAGTTGGAGCAGGAATAGGAAACATTTTTGCATCTTTAATATCTGCCATTGCTAGAAATCCATCAGCCCGACCTCAAGTTTTTCCAATGGGAATGCTTGGTTTTGCATTGGTAGAAGCTGTGGCTTTATATGCGCTATTGATTGCATTTTTAGTTCTATTTTTATAATTTAAAGTTTTAAAAAATGCCTCAATTGGAAATTTCAACCTTTCCAAGCCAGATATTCTGGCTTTGTGTAAGTTTTATTGTTTTATACATTCTACTTTCCAGTATCGTTATACCCAAAATATCGTCTGTAATTAAAGGTCGTGAAACTGAAATTAAAAATAATATAAATAATTCTGAAAAGCTTTATATAGAGACTGAAAAAATAAACGATGAATTTGAAAAAATAAAAAAAGAGACAGAAAATAAAGCAAGATCAATTATAAATTCTTTAAAAGAATCAACTAATAAAAAAATTGCAGAAAATAATGAATTATTAAAGAAAAATCTTGAAAAAAAATTAGAAAAAAGTGAACTTGAAATAAATGCAAAAAAAAAATCAGTCTTAAAAAATATAAATAAAATTACTTTAGATATTTCGCAAGAAATAGTAAAAAAATTATCTCTTGATAAAAATATTAATAAAAAAAAATTAATTCCTTTAATTAAAAAAAATATAAAGGAGATTGATTAATGGAAATCCTACATAGTGAAACCTTTTGGGTAGCTGTTGCTTTCTTTATTTTTATAATTATAAGTTATAAGAAAGGTAAACAAATAATTATAGAAGCCCTTGATAGAAGAATAGAAAATATTACTAAAAGAATTAATGATACAAAAAAAATTAAAGAAGAAGCAGAGAATAATTTATTAGAAGCAAAAAAAAACTTAAAAAAAATTATTAGTGAAAGAGAAAGAATTTTAAAAGAAGCAAAAGAGGAATCAAGAATTTTAAAAAAAGAACTTGAACAACAAGAAAAAATTAATAATGAAAGATTTAATAAAAAAATAAAAGAAAGAATTGAGCAATCAAACATTCAAGTTATTAAAGAAATACAAAAACAAGCTGTAGAAATATCATTAAAAAGTATAAAAGAATTATTATTAAAAAATGTAAAAAAAGAATCTAATGAAAGTGATTTTATAACTAAATCTATTACAAATATATTTAAAAAGGATAAGCAGAACAAAAATTATAAAGCACTATGAGTGCCATACATATTTTCATTCCTTTTCAATAGTAATTTCATAGGGTTCTTTTTGAACTATTTTTTTTAACCATTTTTATTATTATTTATATTTTTTTTTTAAACTGTTATAAATATAGCATTTATATTTTTATTTAAAAAATTAAAACATTGGCCTATTACACTAAAATAAATAAATCAGATTTTACAAATTATCTTAAAAATTATTCACTTGGTAGTCTTATTTATCACAAAGGAATTGATTCTGGTATTGAAAACACAAATTATTTTTTTAAAACAACAACAGGAGATTACGTTCTAACAATTTATGAGAATAAAATTACTGAAAGGATAAAAAAAAAAAATCTACCATTCTTTATAGACCTTGTAAATTTTTTAAGAAAAAATAATTTTCCTTGTCCTCCAATTTTAAAAAATAATAATAATAAATTTCTCAATACATATAATAAAAAACAATTTACTATTGTTAATTTTATAAAAGGAAAAACAGAGAAAAGAATTAATGCAAATCATTGTTATAAATTAGGTAAAATTCTTGCAACTCTGCACAAAAAGTCATTTAAATTTAAAAAAAAGAAAAAAAATGATTTTTCTTTAAACGAGTGGCATAATTTGATTAATAAAAAAATTAAATTATCAAAAAAAAAATATTCTATTTTGAAAAAAGAAATTAATTACATAAAAAAAAATTGGCCTAAACAATTACCTTCAGGAATTATCCATGGAGATCTTTTTCCAGATAATGTTTTTTTTAAAAATAATAAAATTATTGGAATAATAGATTTATCAAATGCTTGTAATGATTTCTTTTGTTATGATTTATCAATATGTATAAATGCATGGTGTTATGATAAAACATTAAATATAAATAAAATGAAAAACTTATTTAATGGATATAATTCAGTCAGAAAAGTAAAAATACAAGAAACTAATTTACTTAATTTATTTTTACGTGCTAGTAGTTTAAGATTTTATTTATCAAGATTGATGGATTCTCAAAATAAAAAAATCCCAAAGAAATATATAAAGAATCCTAATGAATATTTAAATAGATTAAAATATTTTCAATCAAACAAAGTAGTTTATATAAAAAATAAATGAAAGAGGTTGATGTTTATACTGATGGCGCTTGTTTGGGTAACCCGGGCCCTGGAGGTTGGGCATTTATAATAAAATATCAAAATGGTAAAATTGATGAATTCCATGGATCAGAAAAATATACAACTAATAACAAGATGGAACTAACTGCTGCAATAAAGGCTTTAATGTACATTAATGAAAAAACTAAAATTAATATTTATACCGATAGTAAGTATCTAAAAGATGGGATAACAATATGGATTAATAAATGGAAAATAAATGGATGGAAAACTTCTAATAAAAAAGATGTAAAAAATTTAGATTTATGGAAATTACTTGAAAAAAAAATAAAGACTCATGAAATTGAGTGGTATTGGGTTAAAGGTCATAGTGACAATATTTTAAACGAAAAAGTTGATATGATTGCTAAAAAATCTATAAATGATTAAATAGAATTTAAAATCGCATTGGCATTAGTTAAATCACACACAGCTGGATTTTCTTCTACAATTATTTTTTTAACTATTTTGTCTTCAATTATCATTACATATCTATGCGATCTGTTACCCATACCAAAACCAGAGCAATCTAAAACCATACCTAAAGACTTTGTAATCTGTGCATTGCCATCAGCTATAAATAAAAAATCATCTCCTAAAGAACTTTTATCTCTCCAGGCTTTTGAAACAAATTGGTCATTAACTGATAAACATATTATATTGTCAATACCTTTGCTTTTTATTTCATCATACTTATCAATAAATGATGGCAAGTGTAGGTTATTGCAGGTTGGAGAAAATGCACCAGGAACAGCAAACAAAATTACTTTTTTTCCAGAGAATAATTGATCAATATCACTTTCTTTGGTCTCTTTACCAATAACGACAATCTTGCTATTAGGAAATATGTCGCCTTCTTTAATCATTTTTTACCTTTTCCAAAGTACTCAAAAGATCTTTAACAGTCAAGATTTCTGAAAATAATATTCCCTGAGGAGCTGAAGGTGAATATATTACATTTACAGGAATTCCAAATCTTCCAAAAGAGTTAATATATTCAGTAATTATTTTGTTAGGTTTTGTTAAATCTCCTCGCATTTTTTTTACATCATTTTCTTTAAAAACTTCAATGATTTTTTTCCTGTCTAAAACTGTTTTTTTATTAAAAAAACATGTTATACACCAATCAGCTGTTATGTCTACAAATACAATACTTTTTTCAACATCTACTAGCTTATTAACTTTGTTAATATTAAAATCTATCCATTCACTTTTAGATTTGCCATCAGAATATGCTTTATTATTAATTTGAATCAACAAAATACTTATTAACCACAGAGCTGTTAAAAATAATAAAAAACTTAAAAAATATTTTAATTTTTGCATCCATTCACCAGGTTTTGGAAGAATAGATAAAATTTGCGGATAAGTTGCTAAAACAATATATGGACTGGCTAATCCCAAGCTAATACTAAAAAAAATCAAAAAAATTATATGGTTCGGGCTAATAAATGCAAAACCTATTGCTGTACCGATAAAAGGAGCTGAACATGGTGTAGATAAAATAGTTAAAAAAAAACCTAAAAGAAAATTTTGAAATAACTCAGATTTATTTTTATTTAAATTTAAAATTTTATTCAAATACTTTTTTAAAATAACTGGTATATCAAAATTAAAAAAGTTAGCTAAATTTAAGGAAAAAAGAATTAAAATTACAATTATAAAACTTAAAAATAATGGAGATTGAAATTGAAATCCCCAGCCAACTGTATGTCCAAATTTTTTTAATAAAATAGTTAATAGTGCTATAAGAAAAAAAGAAAATAATATTCCAAACACTGTGGCATAAAGATTTTTTCTTATATTTTTATTTGATGAATTATTCAACTGTAATAAAACATTATAAATCTTAAGAGATAAGACAGGAAAAACACATGGCATGAGATTTAATATAATTCCTCCTGTAAATGCTATAATAAAAAAAGTCAATATTTTATTAAACCTTAAATTTTTGATAGATGAACTTTGCTCAACTTTTTTTAAGTAAGTTTTGATTAATTCAGCATTCTTAGATGTTT
Source organism: uncultured Alphaproteobacteria bacterium (assembly GCA_964516965.1). Classification (GTDB taxonomy): domain Bacteria; phylum Pseudomonadota; class Alphaproteobacteria; genus CAYNCC01. Next base: position 17,586 of record CAZEYC010000001.1, read on the forward strand.
CTCCGTCTCCGGCAGGTAATTTTAAAATTAATTCATCAATAATAGGTATACAAATTTTATTACAAATTAAATAATCAACAGCAAAATTAATGAAAAGACTTTTTGATAAATTTTTTATTTGCAAATCTATTGGTAAAACTATATCTCCAGAATAACCTGTGCTTTCCATGCCTAAAATTTCAAATTTTTTAGGTTTTGGCCACAAAATTTTAATTTTCTCAATATTTTTTGATTTAACCCAATTTATAGTTGGTGGATATCCTGCTTTGCCTGGATTTTTCCAATATATTTTCCAACCAGGTTTTAATTTAAAGAAAAGACCAAAATTTAGATTATTTTCTTGACCAATTGAATTAACAGGTGAAATTAGCTCTAATGAAACATGTTCGTGGTTTTTATATGCTAATTTATTATCATAATTTGATTCAGCTTTTAAAGTATTATTAAAAAAAAAGTTAAAACAAAATAAAAATATAAAAAATTTAAAAAATTTAAACATAATTAATAAAATATACTTTGTTTAATTAAAATCTAGATTACTATTATAAATTATATGAATAAAAAAAAGTATTTTTCTGATAATTTTCTAATTGCACCTCCGACAATGTCTGATCCAAGATTTTATAAAGCAGTAATCTATATGGTCTCGCATAAAGAAGAAGGGGCTATGGGTATTATAATAAACCAACCAGTAAAAGAAACTAAACTAGAAAATATAATTAATTCTGAAGAAATTAAAGATAATTCAAATATTGACAATATACCTATAACATTTGGGGGTCCTGTTGAAACTAAAAAAGGATTTGTTTTACATACTCCTGAATTTAAAGATGAATCTACAATCAAAGTTAATAAAAATATTTTTTTAACTTCAACAATAAATATTCTTAAATCAATAGTTAAAGGAGAAGGACCTAAAAAATCTTTATTTGCTCTAGGATATGCAGGATGGATATCAGGCCAACTTGAAACAGAAATATCTAATAATGGATGGTTAGTAGCACCTGGTGATTCAAAATTAATATTTGAATGTAAAATAGAAGATAGATGGAATAAAGCAATTAAATCAATTGGTGTAGATCCTAATTTCTTAGATTTTAAGTCAGGTAACTGTTAATTTTTCTTTTTTAATTTAGCAAAAAGAATGTGATCTTCGAATTTACCATTAATCTTCAAATATTTTCTTGCAAAACCTTCTATTGCAAATCCTGAACTAATTAATACTCTTTTACTAACTATATTTCGTGGTATGCATGCAGCTTCTATTCTGTTAATTTGTAAATCTTTAAAACAAAAATTGCAGATACATTTAATAGCTTCTTGCATATAACCTTTTCCTGAAAAATCTTTTCCCATCCAATAACCCATATTAACACTTTGATAAGCTCCAAACCTTAAATTAGTTAAACTTATTCCACCCATTAAAATATCTTTTTTATAATGAAATATAAAAAAATTATATCCACTATTATTTTCTGACATTCTATAATTGTCATTTATAAAAAAATTAAAGGAATTTTTAGTAAGAAAATTCTTTGGCCATTGTGGTTCCCATGGTTGTAAAAAGTTTTTTGATTTTTGTCTAAGTTCGGCCCATTCTTTCCAATCATCTATGATTGGATATCTAAGATAAATGTTTTTACTTAATAATTCTTTATTTTTCTTTTTTAAAAAGAAATCATACATTTTTTACAAACCTAGATTCATTTATCAAATATTCTTTTATTTTATTATAATTTAAATTAATTATTTTATATTTTTCTTTCATTTTATATATAGATTTATGCTTTTTTGGTAAATTAGGCTCTTTTTTTAATGTTTTCTTAACTATTTCTGGAAATTTCGAAGGATGAGCTGTTGCAATATATATAATTGGAT
>CAZEYC010000002.1:0-18945 GCA_964516965.1 uncultured Alphaproteobacteria bacterium
ACCTTTCGGTTGGATATTTTGATCGTTTAAAAACTGTGACCAAGTAATATAACTAACTACTACTTTAAACTTATTAATAATTGGTATCAAATCAAATTTTTTTCTTAAAAAAAATTTTTTTACCTGTTCTTTTGAAAAATTTTCTTTTACTAAATATGTTGAATGCTTGTTATATATTTTATTTATTTTAGAATTTAGACTCTTCTTTACTAATAAACGTTTTCTTATATCTCCATCACTTATCGTTCCCAATAAACGTTTCTTAGAATCAACTACAATCAAACTCTTTTCTCCATTCAAGCTTATTTTTTTGAGAGCTTGAATTAAACTAATGTTTGGTCCAACCAGTAGGTTTTTCATAAGTCAAAAAATGTATTCAAATTTTGTTTATAAGGATATTTTAATTTTAAAATTTTAACAATTTTTCTCACTCCCTTTTTATTATAAAAATTGTAAAAATTTTTTTTTTGTAATTTTTCTTTCATATAAAAGATTTTTTTTAAACCTTTGTCAATGTCTTTTATATTATCCTTAACATTAATTACACTTGTAGGAAAATATCTTCCAGTTTGTCTGTTTCCAATATTTAATGTCGGTGTTTTGAAATACGGAACCTCGTTTATTCCGCTTGATGAATTACCAACAACCACATCAACATTTTTAATGCAGGAAAAATAAATTGATTGGCCCAACGAATAGAAAAAATATTTATTTTTTTTATTTTTTTTTATGAATTTCTTAATATGTCTAAACAGAATTTTGTTATCAGGATCCGCGTTGGGACAAGTAAATATTATAGTTGTTTCTGATAGATTAGAAATAACTCTCAATAAATTAGTTATAATATTTTTCCTCTTATGATAATTAAAAGTTTCTGGATGTAAAGTTACTAAAAGACTCTTCTTTAAAAACTTAATTTTTAATATTTTTTCTATATCTTTTTTTTTCAAAATTTTTATGTTTTTTAAATTTTGCAAAGCCAAATTTCCAGTAACAAAAATTCTATTTGGATTCTCTCCAAGCTGAATAAGTCTTTTTTTGTATAAATTTTGACTAGCAAAATGTAAGTAGGACATTTTGGAAATGGAATGTCTGAATGAATCATCAAAAGATCCTTCTGTAACCTCTCCTCCTCCAATATGAGCAATTTTTATCCCGGCTGTGTATGCTGCAACAGCTACACCAAAAATTTCATAACGGTCTCCCACAAGAATTAGAATATCAACTTTTGTTTTTGAAAAAAAGTTTCCAAATGATTTCATGGTTTTAGATATACATTCTATAGTAGAATATCTTGTGTCCGCAAAATTTTTAATTTTTATTTTTTTAAATATTTTTATTCCATCTTTTATAATTTCTTTATAGGTTAAGCCAAAATTTTTATTTAAGTGAGAACCGGTCACAACAATTTTCACGGAAAAATTTCTGTCCTCTCCAATTTTCTTTATTAATTCTTTTAAATATCCGTAATCCGCTCTTGAGCTAGTTACGAACAAAATATTGATCTTTTTTTTAAACTTTAATCTTCCCATTTTTCATAATAATTTTATTATTTACAATTATAGTTGGTTTTTTTACTACATGATCAAGATGAAAAGGTATTTTATTTTTTCCTCCAATAGTTGAATTGGAACCTACTCCAAAATGAATTGTGCCCAGAGCTCCCTCATCTATTAACATAATCCCACATACTTTAGCTTTTGGATTTAAACCTATTCCAAATTCACCTATTATTTTTGCTTTTAAACTTTTTTGCTTTCTGAATATCTTTTTTAAAATTAATGATTTTGTTCCAAAAATATTTCTAATTATACCATTTTTAACAATTAGATAGATTGGTTTATTTAATTTTCCAATTTCTCCACAAGTGACACTACCATCTACTACAATAATACCATTTGATTTAAATTCATTGACAGCAATATTAACTTCGGCATCAGGAGGAGATGCTATCATTCCCGGTTTAAAACAAATTCCTGGTGCTACATTTGCTTTTCTATCCCTAATATCCAAATTCATGAGAGTGCCATTCTCGGTAATAACCGTAATTCTATTATTTTTGTCTAATATTTTTTTAATTTTATTAGCTTTTTTCTTAAATCTATCAAAATTCACATTCAAAGATTTACTTCGAAATATTTTTTCAGAATATTGAGGTAAACTCAAATATCGCGCACCACGATTTGTGGCTTTCTGTCTTGCCTCAGTATGAGCTAGAGACATGGTCGTTAAACATATAATTACATCTGAATTGAACATTGCTTTCGCGGTAACTTTTGGCGGTTCATTGCCATGTATGAAAATATTGTTTAAATTATGAGTTGTAATTTTTTTTGTTAAATTTCTAGCAATTTTTTTTAGTTCTAACATTAATTTATATGTACTTTTGTCAGATATAAGCAATAACCTTTCATTGCTTTGTAAATTTGCACATTTAAAAACTATATTTTTTAACCCTATTAATTTATTTCTTGAAATCATATACGATTTATTATTTGTGTTTTTCTTATTAAATTATTAATACAATCTATTCCGTAAAAAATATTTTTTATATTTTCTGTACCTATTGAAAGTCTTATAAATTTATCACAACTTTTTCCGTAGCCTAGACCTCCAACTACAGATACTTTAAAATCTCTTAATAATATCTTGCTAAATTCTGTTGAATTTAATTTACAATTGCCTATAGAAATAAAAAAATAGAAAGTCGATTTGCCTGGCAGAAATTCTAGCTTCTTACTTAATAAATACTCTTCTACTTTTTTTCTTTTGTTTAACAACGATTCTATTTGAGGTTGTGTGATCTTCAAAATTTCATCAAAATATTCAATCAAATAATGCTGTAAAATAGTTGGAGGACATGTAATTAAATGCTGATTTAATTTTAGAATTTGATCAATAATTTTTTTATTTGATATTACATAACCAATTCTCCATCCAGACATACCAAAATTTTTTGATATTGAATTGCTTATAATAATATTTTTTTTATTTTTATCTATGTTCCCAAGTGAAATGTATTTTTTTCCACTAGGAATAAAATTACTATAAGCTTCATCTGATAAAAACATTAAATTATTTTTTGCTGCCAAATTATATAAAAAATCAAGTTCTTCGTAAGAATAAATTTTACCTGTTGGATTATGTGGTGAATTAACAATTATGCTTTTAGTTTTTGATGAAATATATTTGTTATAATTTTCTATTTTCTCATAGTAAGGAATTAATTTTGGCACACCTCCGCTTAATTTTACTTGCTCGGAAAAAGAAACCCATGCAGGTTCTGGTATAATAACTTCGTCACCAAAATTGATTACTGATTTTAGCGCCATATAAATTCCTAATTTGGATCCTGCGGTAATTAAAATTTCTGTTTCGGGATCAAAAGAAAAATCATAATTTTTAAAAAAATATTCACTCAACTTTTTTCTTAACCCTATCAGGCCTCTTGAATGACTATAATGATAAATATTTTTTAAAGATAATCTCTTAAAACTAAATAAAGGAATTTTGAAAAAAGCTTCACCTAATGAGAGTGTAATGATTTTTTCGCCTTTAGAAATTTTCTCATAAACCAAATTATTTAATTTTACTGACGATGCTTGAACTGAATTTTTTACAAAATTTGATATATTTACCTTTTTATTTAAATCTATTTTTCTTATCTTGCTTGTTTCTCTGATTAAAGAAATTCTATCTATTTCATTAAAGTTTTTATCTTCAATCCATTCAATGAGAAGATTCTTTTTTATTTTTCCAGACGTCGTTTTTGGAAAATTCGATACTTTTATAAAAAAATCTGGTTGTTTAATTTTTTCGATTGTTGAATTTGAAAATAATTTAATTTTTTTTAAAAAATCGCTTTTTTTATAATTCTCGTTTTTAATGAAAAGAAAAATAATTTTAATATTGTTAAATTCATCTTTTTTGGAAATAACGCAACATTCTTTAATAATTTCTTTCAAAGTATAAAAATTATTTTCTATTTCCTTAGGGCTAATATTTATACCTCCCTTTATTATAATATCTTTAGTTCTGCCTAAAATTACTAAATTTTTTGATTGATCGATTTTTCCAATATCTCCTGTATAAAACCAACCATATTTAAGAGTGTTTTCTTTGATTAGATCAATTTTATTTTTCATAAGAAAATTAGTTTTTACAAGGATTTCACCTCTTAAATTCTGCTTGTTTTCCTTATTTAAAATTTTTATTTGAATTCCCCTTAATATTTTTCCAGCATGTAAATCGCCGCTCTTATATTTTGACTCAGTTGATATAAATAACGTTTCTGACAAACCATAATTTTCATAAATCTTTACCTTAAATTTATTTTTAAATTCATTTTTAAGTAAATTACCGACGGAATCCATGCCGATAAATAAACGAACTTTATTATTTTTAAAATACAACAAATTATCTTTTGATCTTGCAATTGTCATGATGACTTTAGTAATTGATGGAGTAAGCCATAAATGATCAACTCTATGTTTTTTTATCAATTTAAAAAAACTTAGTGAATTTAATGAATTAAATGGACTGTTAATTACTACTTTCGAACCTGCATAAAAGGGCAAAAATAATAAATTATAGTATCCTCCCAGATAGGACATTGGTAAAAAATTTAAAAAAATTGAACCTGATTTAATTTTATTGTGATTTATAAATAATCTTGAATTATCATATAAATCTCCATATGTGTGATATACTTTTCTAGGCAAACCAGTAGTTCCAGAAGTGAAAATTATTAACTGCAGATCATTTTTATTGATTTTTGGCAATTTTAATTTATCAAAACAATCTAACTGAAAAGAAAGGTTATTTAAATTCAAAAAATATATTTTTTTAGTATTTTCATTTTTTTTTATTTTTTTATTATTACTATTTAAAATTAAAATATTAGTTTTATGTTTTATTTCAGAAAAAGAATTAAAATAATTTTTTTTTGTAATAATCAATTTTATATTAAGATCAGCAAAAAATTTAGAAACAATTTTATTATTAAAATCCAAATTGACGGGCACACAAACCAAATTGGACAAATACAAGGAAAAATAAATTATTGCTGTATCCACTGAATTGTCCATTGCTACAACTACTTTATCTTGTTTTTTCAAACCAATCTGTTTGAAAAAAAAATTAAGTCTATAATATTTTTGTAATATGTCCCTATAAGATATTTTTTTGTTTTTTATATTATCAATTAAAAAATTTTGATTATTGATCCTGGAAAATTTTTTTTTAACAAAAGAATTAATTTTCATTTTTTATATTTTATTCAAATAATATTCAAAATAAATGGAATTTTTTTCATTTAAAAAACAAATTTCCGAAGATTTTTTTTTATTCAAATAATACTTTTTAATTTTAAAGGGTCCAATAAATTTTTCTTTTTTTTTCATTAATTTATTCATATTTGTAATTATTACTCCAAGGCAAGTAAAACCAATTTGATTTAAAAATTTGTTTTCAAATTTTTTTTTTGTTGAAATCAAATGAATCTTTAGATCCCATGTATTTATTAAAACATTTTTGAGTTTTAAAGATTTAATTTTATTTTTTTTAATAAAATATTTTTTTATTGAAATAATATTATTAGGCGTTTTAAATTTTACCATGCCCATATTTTTTTTTAAAAATGATTCCGTTTTATCTAAATTTGATGTTAAAAAAAAAATATGCTGTCCTTTAGTCTTTTTTGAGAGTAAAACAATTATATTCCCGTCTGGATCTTTAAAACTCTTTGTTCTTTTATATTTTGTATTATATGCATAAATAAAATTTGATTGAATTTTTCGTTTTAAATTTTTATTATGTTTCATGATTTCCATACCTACAGTATTACTGTTAATATTTTTTAGATATTTAAGACTCACTTTTGATGGATTATTGAATAAAATTTCTTTTTTTTTTAAACTTATCTTCTCTGATATTTCAAATTCTTTTTGAAATCCCAAACTATTATAAAAATCAAGAGATCTTCGTAAATTCCTTACCTCTAAAACTATGTGAGAAAAACCCAAAATTGTAAACTTATTTGGCACTTTTAAATCTTATTTCTTTAGGTAGTATTTCATTCATTTTATTCACATTTCTCAATAAAACTGAATTTAATAATTTATGGTAATTTTCTATAGGAATCTTTCCTGATGGTTTTAACAAAATTACATCTTTTTTTTTTAGAATGTGTCCTTTTTTAAAATTATTATTATAGTAAAAGCCATGTGTTAGTTTTTTCCTTGAAGATAGTTCTTTTTTCATAATTTTTAATTTACCGTCACCTATAGATTTCTCTAGGTTTCTTATAGAACAAACCATTTTTTTAAATTCTTTTGGAATAATTGATACTTTGCTGTCAGGATATATTATTTTTTTATCCAACATTATATGTTTTTCTATAACCTTTGCACCAAAACCTACGGAAGCAATAGCCAAATCAATCCCGGGTGAATGGTCCGAAAATCCAACAGGAACATCAAATGCTTTTCGCAAAGATGTTATCTTAGTTAAATCAAAATCTGAATATTTTGATGGGTATAAGGATACACAATAAAGCAAGCATAATTTTTTTTTTTTAAGATTTTTAATAGAGAATTGAATATCATTAATTTTGCACATTCCCGTTGATAAAAAAATGGGTTTTTCCAATTTCGAAATAAATTTAACTAATGGAATATTAAATATACCTGACGATGATATTTTGAACTTTTTCATTCCAATTTTATTTAAAAAATCTGCACTTTTGATATCAAAAGCAGTAGACATAAATTCTATCTTTTTTTTTTCACAATATTTTTTTAATTTGATCAAATTTTTTTCGGATAATGTTAATTTTTTTGCCCATGATATAGTCTTAGGATTAGTATATTTTACATTATAGTTTAACTTATAATCATAAGTTTGAAACTTCACAGCATCTGCACCGGCCCATTTGGCTTTGGAGACTAATTTTTTTGCTAAATTAATTTTACCATTATGGTTAACACCAGCTTCAGCAATTATGAAAATCTTTTTTTTATTTTTTTGATAATTCATAAACAATCCATTGTGGAAATTCACGGAAAAAATTATAATTTAACTTATTTATTTTCTTAAATTTTTTATCTACATTGGGCTCGTATATTTTAGATATTAAAAATCCTGACAAAGAAAATAATTTTGATGTTGCTTCTAAGGGAGGTATTGAGCTCAAAAATCTTTTTTTATATTCATTGACAATACCAAATGGCCTTTCTGAATTACCAAAAAAAGGGGTGAGCCAGAAGAAATGCGGATCCATAATTATTAGTTTTCCTTTGCTATTTAATTTCGATCTTAAATTTTTCATTATATTTACTCTATTTTTAAACAAATCAGGCTGAAATTTTTTATCAAAAAAAAATAAAAAAAAATCTATCATAAAAATATAATCGAAATCTTTCATTTGCTTAAAAGCATTGTGAGACGCTACATTTATTTTCAAATAATTAATATTTTGTGATCTATTTTTTTTGCTTGCAATATCAATATATTTTTTTTGATAATCTATTCCTAAAACTTGTTTTGCATATTTCGAAATTTTTTTTGTGAAATATCCTGTTCCACAGCCTATTTCTAAAACCTTTTTATTATTGAGGTATTTTTTAAAGAATTTTTTTAAAAAAGTTTCCTGGATATATTTGTAGGGATTTTCTCGAATTTCTTGTTTAGATAAATTAAACTTTTGATTAACCCACCAATCATGAATCGGAGTTTTTCTTAATAGGGATTCAGTTAATATTTGTTCATTAATGTTACCTTTAAATCGATTAAATAAATCTTTTCTTTCCCTAAAGTAAGTTTTTCTATTATTTGATTTGACCAAAAATTTTTTGCTTATTAGATAGTTTATTAAATTGTTTAAAGTAGAAATTTTTAATTTCTTCTTGAAAAAATAATCTGGATTATTATACATACACTTCCAAAGGTTGAAATTTGTACAATCTGCATATTTAATAAATAAATTTTTATTTAGTTTTAAAAATTTCTTTTTGGATACACCTTTATAGAGAGAATTAATAAAATATACAAAATCATTGGAAACAATTATATTTGATCTATAAATAACGTGGTAAAGACGAATATATCTTCTCTCAAATAAGACCAAAATATTTTTATCAAAAATTATCAATTTATATTTTCTAAAATTTAATTACTTTAGCTTTTGGATTAAGGACAATACTAAAATTACTCACTTGTTCTAAACAGGAAACGCCTGCAGAAATTTTGCACCATTTTCCAATGTTACGAAATACTGTGCAGTTCATACCGAGAAAGCTACCTTCTCCTATAGTTAAATTGCCAGCTAAGTTTACAGATCCGGTAATAGTAACATGATCTTTAATAATTGTTTTGTGCCCTATAGCATTGTTAATACCAATGCTTATATTGCTACCCAATACCACGCCAGTATCAATTACACTACCAGCTTGTATTAAATTTCCCTCACCCATTTTAACATTAGATCTAATAAAAGCTTTATTAGATATAATATTAGGAATTTTAAAATTAAATTTTTTCAACTTTTTGAAAATATCTAGCCTTAATCTATTATTAATATTTTTTCCATAACCAATAGCAGGAAAGGCATAATCTATCTGCATTTCCTTTTTTATTTTACTTAAAATTTTATCTTTTCCCAAATATTTTATTCCTAAAATATTTTTGCACTTTTTTTTATCCAAAAAACCTATCGGATAATATTCGGTTTGTTCGTTCAATAATAAATCAATAACATTATGAGCGGTTCCCCCGCCGCCTAATATAATTATTTTTTTCATTTTAATTTTTTTTTAATAAAAGTTTCTATCTTGCCCACTGTATTTAAATTTTTAATTGATAATTCGTTCTGTTTGAAAGTAACATTATACTTCTTTTCAACAAAGCTTATAATTTCTATCACAGACATAGAATCAATTAAATTACTTGAAATTAATTTAGTATTTTTATTAATTTTTTTATTTTTTGCCAACTGGCATATAAATTGCAAAATATTTTTTTGTATTTTCATTTATTTTTTTTCAGTATTATCCAAGAAAACATATAATCTAATAAATTGAGCAATTGTTCAAATTGAAATAAAATTCTTAATTAAATTTAGACCGGATGGACCACTTTTTTCTGGATGAAATTGGCAACCGATTATATTATCCTTACCTACGACAGCAGGAATTAAAAAATCTCCATATGCATAATTTGCAAGTATCAAATCATTATTATTTGGTACAACATAATATGAATGAACAAAATAAAATTTATTATCTTCTCTAAAATTTTTAAAAAATAAATCTTTCATTAGATTTGAAGTGGTTTTTGTCAATATTAATTTACGCCAACCAATACTTGGTATTTTTAATTCTTTTTTTTTCAAAGAAAGATCGGGTAATTTAATTACTCTTCCACCAATTAACTTCAATCCTTTGTGTGCTCCAAATTCCTCACTTTCATCAAAAAATAATTGCATTCCTAAGCAAATTCCTAATAAAGGTTTGTTTTTTAACTTATCATCATTAAATATATCCAATAACTTCATTGATTTAAGTTTTGTAATTGTGTTATTAAATGCACCCACCCCAGGCAATACTAATCTTGAAGCTTTAAGTATTTTTTCTTTTTCATTAGAAATTTCAACCTCAGCATCACATTTTTCAAAAGCTCTTTTTATGCTTAAAATATTTCCACTTTGAGTATCTACAATGGTTATTTTTTTCATCACATTTCTCTTATTTTGGAATCATGGATTTAAGTTCTTTTATGGAAAATCTCTTGTAATGTATCGAGTCTGCGAAAGCTACCGCGTCTGTATTGCTGTAATTTATTATTTTTTCCAAGTGTTCCTTCTTTCCAAATCCTCCGCTTGTAATTATTGGAACATCAGTAATTTGTGAAGCCTTATAAGTTAAATCAAAATCAAATCCACTTCTTGTGCCTTCTTGATCGATCGATGTAAGTAAAATTTCTCCAGCTCCCAATTTTACTGCTTTATCAATCCATCCAAAGACATCCATGCCTCTAGGCTCTCTTCCATTGCTCGTATACACTTCCCAAAATTTATTATTTTTTTTTTTAACTTCTATTGATAAAACCACGCTCTGACTCCCAATTACATTTGCAAGTTCACTTATAAAATTTGGATTTTCAACTGCAGCTGTATTAACTGCAACTTTATCAGCACCACAATTTAAAATTTTTTTAGCATCTGTTAAGCTTCTGATACCTCCGCCAACAGTTATTGGGATGAATATATCCTTAGTGGAATTATAGATAATTTCAGATAAATTATTTCTGCCATATAAAGTTGCAACACAATCCATAAAAATTAGTTCATCAATGCCTTCGTCATAATACTTTTTTGCGAAGGTATTTGGATCTCCTAGAACTTTAAGCCCCTCTAAATTAATTGATTTTATTAGATTTGAACTTTTAATATCAAGTCTCGCAATTACTCTTATGTCTCTCATAAAGCTTTCTTATTTCCATACCGGATTTTTTAGTTTCCACTCATTGCCTACCTTGGTCCATAAATGAGCGGGTCTAAATTTTTCTATTGTCTCAAAAAATTCATTTTCGGTAATATCCATATATTTTAAACAATCGTTAAAATATTTTTTTGGAAATTCTCCATCAAATTTCTTAACAAGTGCTACAGCTTCATCTCTAGTTATTATTTTATTTCTTACTTCAATTGTTGCGTCTTCAGTAGCCCTTCCTCTACCTGTCTTAATAAACCAAGTATAGTAATGAAGTCCATCTAGCTTATCATCTAAACTTGAATATTTAGTATAAGTCCCCTCACTTCTTCCATCTGGGTTAACTTGAAAATTACTTTTTTCTTTTGCAAAATAATAATTACTTTGGGGGTTATAATTAATGTAGTTATTTATTGTAAGAATTTTTAATTTTTTTTCATAAAGCATTTCTTCTTTTATTGGCATAAATGGATCCAAATCAGCTTTATCAAGTTTATATTGATTTCTAAGTTCCTTTTCATGAATTCCCCCAAAAAATATTTCATCATCTTTTTTTGCGTAGAGATTTCTGGGAATATCAATATTATTTATTTTTTTATTTGTTAGATCCTTTTTTCCAATACCCCTCTCGGCATAACCGTCGCCATAAACTATTAGTTCTATTCCGTGGTGCATAGCAATTTTAGATGCAAAAGTCACCTGACCTATTACAAACGGTTGAAATGGATGCAACAAATTTTTAAAAGCTAATTTAGTTAGAAGTCTATGAATTTTTTTATTTGGGCTAAATAAAAAATTATCAAACCCAGAGTCCAACCAAGAGTTATAATTTTTCCATCCTATATTTGTGTACATTCCTGGAGACCATGTACAAGTGAGAGGATGCATATTATATTTTTCTTTCAAAATAAAAGAAGTAAAAATGCTATCTTTGCCGCCACTTCCGGGTATCAAAACATCATAAGCTCCATTCTTACTTCTGCACCGGTCCATCATATCTTTCAATTCTTTTTCTCTTAAATTCCAATCTATTTTTTCCTTTCGCTCATAGTATCTGCAAGCTAGACACACGCCATGTTCATCAAATAATGCTGTTTCTTTTTTTTGATTAGGTTTATCTAGGTGTTGAACAGATGATAAAAATCTTTGATTTGACTCAACGCATTTTTTACAAAATATAACTTTTTCTGGTAAACCAAAAGTTGTTGTTCTCATAAACTAAATTACGTATTTATTAATTTTCTTCTTGTTTAAATAATTTTGCTTTTCGTGCCAATTTATAGTTTTAATTAATGCTTTTTTAAAACCAGAATTTCCTGAAAATTTTGGCTTCCATTTTAAATCTTGAATTGCTTTTTTATTTGATGCGCACAATCTATTAACCTCGCTATTTATTGGTCTAGTCCTCTCAAATCCTTTTTTGATTATTATTTTCCGATTCATTAATGAAGAGATTAGTAACACTAATTTTTTAATGCTAATTTCATTGCCTGTGCCAAGATTAAAGATTTTTCCAAAAATATTTTTCTTATTAAGAGCAGCAATAAATCCATCACATATATCCTCTACATAATTAAAATCTCTGGTAGGAAAAGTATTTCCCAAAGTAATAGAATTATCTTTTGAATCAATAATTTGCCTGATAGTCGACGGTATAATGGCTCTTTCAGATTGTCTTGGACCAAAGGTGTTAAATGGTCTTAGAATTACAACAGGCAGATTATAAGAATTATAAAATGAAATTGCCATTTGATCCGCAGCTATTTTGGATGCTGAATAAGGTGATTGGCCTTGTAATGGGTGCTCCTCTGTAATAGGAATTTTTTTAGCGCTACCATAAACTTCACTGGTTGAGGTAATGATTACTCTTGAGGTTTTATTTTCCCTCGCAGCCTGAAGTATATTTAAAGTACCAATTACATTGGTATCCAAATAAGATCTAGGTGAAAAGTATGAATATGGAATACCTATTAGTGCTGCTAGGTGAATAATTACATCATAGTTTTTTGTTTCTCTTTTGATAAAATCTAAATCCCTTATATCTCCTCTACATATTTTGAGTTTTCTTTTGATATTAATATTTAATTTATCTAACCAACCATTACTGTTATCAAAATTATATAAAACTAAGGCTTTAACTTTGTGACCTTTCTTTACTAACTTTTCAGTTAAGTGTGATCCAATAAATCCCTCAGAGCCTGTAATAAAAATTTTCATTTAATTTCCTTATCATTTTTTTATGTTCAATTATTGAACAATAACCTGTAACAACAATTAATGTAAAGAAAAATCTTTTATTTTTTTTAACCTTTTTCCATCAAAAATTAATATCCTGTTTTTGGCTTTTTTTATCAATGAATAAATTGGATATATTTTTTCATTTTTAAATTTTATTGCTTTTTTAAACAATATAATTTTTTTTTGGTTATTTAGTATTAAAAAAATTTTTGAGGACAAAAGTATCATAGATAAATTCATTGTAAATCTCTTTACTTTTGGATTGCCAATTTTTTCTGTACTTAAGATATTAGGTTTTAAATTAATATTAATTAATTTTTTAAATTTTTTTGAATTTGAAAATATTGATGCATAATGACCATCATTCCCCATACCTATAATAGATATAGTTTTATATTTTTTTAATAAAAATATTTTTTTATTTAATAATTTTTCTGATAAAAATTTTTTGTTTAACGGTTTAAGTTTATGCTGTAAAATATTCTTTTTAAAAATTTTATTTATTTTTTTAAAATTAGAATATTTACTGTTAATATCAACATTTCTTTCATCAATAAAAAAAAAATTTATTTTTTCCCAATTCAATTTTTCTTTTGAAAGCAAACGATAATATTTTAAAGGAGAATTGCCGCCAGATAAAATTAAATTAACGTTTTTATTTTTTTTTATATATTTTTTTATATGTGTAGTTAAAATCAAAAATACTTCTCATTTTATTTCTTGTACGCTGTGTGTCTTAAAAGCCACTTTTTTCTAACTTTTTTCCACAAATGGGGTGATCTAAATTTGTCACATAATTTATGAAAAGTTTTCTCCTTTATACCTAAATATCTCATAATTTCTGGGAAATATTATAATTTTTTTTTTGTAAACTGTAGATAAAATATTAAAAACCTCAAAAAATGATTTCATCTAATAAAATTTAATATTAAGCAATGCTCCGCACTATAGCATTTTTGACATTAGCTATTTTTTAACATCATTTAAATTTATATCAAACAGGTCGATATAAGTAATTTTTCTTGTCAGGAACTATTGCTATAACATTTCCAACAATAATTTTTATTTTTCTTTTCTGCTTTTCAATTATATCAAAAAACATATTTGCAAATGGACCCGAAATAAATTTTGCTTTTTTTGAAACTATTGTTTTAAAAAAAGATGATTTAATAAAGCCATCTTTGTCTTCAAAATTTTTACAATATTTTATAAAATTAACAATTTGACTTTGATTTAGGTCGCAATTATATAAAAAAAAACTTAGTCCCTTAATAAATTTTAATTGCTGAATTAACTTTGTATTTCTAAAATATTCGTGGTAACAAAATATATAGCTTTCTAATAGCAACTTGCTACATTTTTTTACTTTATTTTTTATAATTTTTTCAAATCGAATTTTTGGATTGTAAAATACCAAATTTTCGTCAAACTTTTTTCTTAATTCTCTTTTAAAGGTATTTAACTCGGCATGTTTAATTTTAGCAATTACCCACATTTATTCATCCATTTCTTTTTTTAACTCTTCATATTTTTTCATTTTCCTTTTCATAAAACTTAGTGTGAGTTTTGTTTTTTCTGCTATTCCTTTTGGTGTGAGAATATAGATATAATTTATTTTATTTGGATTTTTTTTAAAATTATTTATTTTTATAAATCCCTTCAGCTTTAATGCTTTTAGACAATAATTGAGTTTACCCAAGCTAAAACCTAACTCTTCGGCAAGTTCTCTTTGGCTTGCCTTGGGTTTTGTTTTAATTTTTCTTAAAACTTCAAAATGATCTTCGCTATCCTCTTTCATATTGTTCAAACTTTGAAAATATTAACGTTCATTAATTGAACAGTAAAGACAAATTTTCATACTATTCTTATGATATTGCAAGATTATTTGCTGGTTTAATTACAAATTTAAACTGATATTGGTCAACTTCAAGAATATAAGAAAAATATTAAAATTTTAAGTGAATAAAAAATACTATTAATAATTAAGTTATTTTTTTTTTAACAAATACTCATTTGTAAATAATGTCATCAACTCTTCAAATTTCTTGTTTCCTTCATCGGTTGAACTTTCTGCAATTTTAATATCTCCCCATAATTTTCTAGGTAATCTAGCATACAATACGAAAGTTTTTACAAGACCTCCAATTTCTTTCTTTGAAATTGATGGCATTTTTAACAAAGATTCTCTTTCATAAATACTGGCTAACTTGTCTTTTTCTAAATATTTTTTTTCTTCACAAAGGCTTCTTAACGATGTTCCTTGATAAGGAATGAATGTAAAAGCATTTATATCATTACATTTAAGTTTTCTTGTTAATTCAATTGTGTCAAATACAAGTTCTCTTGTTTCGTCAGGATAACCAACTATGTTATTAGATACTGTCGATATTTCAACTTCATACATCATTTCAAAGGCTTTAATAGCAATTTCATTTTTATAGTTTCGACCAACAATATTAATCCTAAAATTTTGATTACCATGCTCAACTCCTATATTAACTCTATGACAGCCCACTTCTTTCAATTTTTTAGCTCTTTTTTCAGTAACTGTCTCTGGTCGAGTATTCATAAAAAAAGGAAGTTTGAATTCTGAATACATTTCACAAAATTCATCAAATTCCTTCTCAGACATAGCCAAAAAAGTATCCGTCACAAAAAAAATATATTCTAAATTATATTTTGATACTATTTCTCTTAACTCTTCCTGAACATGTTTCATAGTTTTTTTCCTAAAAAAACGACCTGCTTGCTGAGCATTATAAAATTCATTTTTTCCAGGAGAATTACAAAATCTACATGCGTACGGGCAACCTCGTTGCGTTTCTACAGGAGCCATTCTGTAAATTTTTCCAGTCATAGCGCGATATAAAGAAATATCTTCAAATATAGATAAGTCTTGAATTGGTAAAGTATTTACATCCAATGCAGGCCTTATTTGATTTTTTATTATAGTTTTATTTTTTTTGACCCATAAATTTTTTATATTTGAAGTATCTTTACCTTCTTCCAAGGCATTGCATAATTCGACTAGAGCTCCTTCTCCTTCACCTCTACATACGTAATCGACATAATCTTCTTTTAATAGTATTTCTGGAACTGAACTAGGAAATACGCCACCAGCAAGGCACGGTATTTTTTTATCTTTAATCTTTTCCATAAACTTTTTAAAAATAGGAAAAGTATCTTCGAGTATTGATGCAAAAATTATATCTGGTTTAAATTGATTTATTTTGTTTATAAAATCCCCAAACATGTCAGTATTTTTCATTTCTATGCCTCGTTCACCAAAATTAAACGGCCTTATTTGACCCAATTTTACACGTGCATCATAACGAGCTTGATTATCTTTTTGAGCTCTAATTGCTGTTGAATTGTAAAAAGTTGGATCAAATAGTTCAATATTTTTAAATCCAGCTTTTTTTAACACAGCTGATAATATGGCTATACCATTAGGCACCAGAGTGCTCATGTGAAGATTAGGATATAAGAAAAGAATTTTGAGCTTTTTATTTGCCATTGTATTTAGGTTAATTTATTTTTAAATTTTTTAAAATATGTATTTTTGTAATTGATTATTTCTTTTACTAAATTTTAACAAACTATTTAGAATTTTTTGTTTATAAACAAATGTATTAGAACCAATTTGTTGAACCTTTAAAGTTTTCCACAATTTTTCATTATAAGACTCAAAAATAGGATCTTCGCAAATATGAATTACTTCTATTTTTTTCTGCAGAGCAACTACAACTGCCGAAGTTGCTCCAATAATAATAGATTTATTTTGTTTATTTTTTATATAGAATCGATCTTCATATGATGAAATTATATTCTCTAAATTTTTTATAAGTTTTTTATGTTTTTTTGAATCTTGTGTATGGACGTGGTTTTTTATTTTAAATTTACCCAAGCTATTTTTTTTGCACATTTTAAGATAATTTTCAAATTCATTAAGAATTTTTTTTGGATTAAAAAAATTGAATGGTAAATATATATAGCCCGACATATCAGGAACATTTTTTTGATTGTATCTAAGTGATGGAATAGTTTTAATTTTTTTTGTGGACCAATATAAATATTTAGATAAATATTCTTTTTGATAATTTCCAGAAATTAATAATCTATCCGGAGATCCAGATCTATATATTAAACTGGTTGCCACTGGAGTTAATGGTGTGTGAAAAAAACCAATAGTTTTAACATTGCTATTAAATTTTTTAATTTTTTTAAAAACTGAATTTTGAAAAGGTTGGCCTTCGTAAGTAGAGTTAAAAACACACTTAAATTTTCCAAGTGATATTTCGGATAATATTTTTTTTGAAATAATATTTGAAAATTGAGATTGAGTAGAAAAATCATGAACAATATTTCTTGGAGAAAATTTAAATTTAATTAATGAATCTAAAAAGCTTTTTATTAAAAACAAAAAATTATGCTTAAAAAAAGTTTTTTTACGAACAAATATTATTAAATTTTTATCAAATTTTTTTGGCACATAATTATCTACACAATTTAAAAACCACAAAGTTTTAGAAACTTTCCTTGTACTGGTTTGAGAATAAGGATCTATGCACGATCCATCTTTTTTGAAATCTTTTTTTCCAACATTGCAAATAACTAAATTTTTAAATTTTTTATTATCAATGCTATGTTTTAAAGTTATATAATTTGAAAGTGTTGAGATACCTAAAATATTAAATGCCATAATTCTCAAATAACTAAATATATATTTTACACCTAATAATCTTAGCTTTAATTTTGCAACGGCTGGCGTGTATCCTTGGAGGGTAAAATAGCAATAAGAACTATTTGATATATTAATATTTAATTTCTTACATTTTGATAGATAATTTTTAAAATAATCAATTATTTTTATTTGACCTTCGTAGATTTCTTTACTTGTCATTTTGTTAATTTTCACTTCTGACAAACTACCAGTAAATGTGAACTAAAATTTATATTTGAAATTAAGTTTTGCATTTTTTCTTTTTGAGCTTTGTTTGAAAAAGAAAGAAAAACTTTCCAAAACCTGTCTTTTATAAAGGTTTTATTATTGTTTAATATGTCGATATCAATTTTACCTGGAGTAGAAATATTCAGTATTTTAAATTTATTTTTTTTCAAAAAAATTTTTATAGATACTGGATTAAAAAAATTTATATGATGTGGCGGAATAATTGCACGAGAATTTTTCCATAACGTAATAATATCTAACCCTGTGCCAGATAATGTTGTGAAAATAAACAAATCACCTTTTTGCATAATTTTTTTTAAGTTTTTTATAAACTTAGATGGACTGTGTAAATGTTCAATCAGTTCAAAACATGTAAAAATTTTTTTTGTTTTAGGTAAGTCTTTTTTTGTGACTTTTTCCAAAAATTTTTCAACAACTATTAATCCTTTTTTTTTACATTCTTTTGCTAAATAAGGCGATGGTTCAATAACCACTGATTTCTTTTTTAAAAGTTTTGATATTTCTTTAGCAAAGATTCCATAACCACCCCCTATGTCTACACAAGTGTAGTGTTTTTTTTTATTTTTTAAAATTTTGTATACCATCTTAGCCTTTGGCTTAATAATTTTATTTTTTCTGACCTTCTCTGTTCTTTTATATAAGCTGTTTGCTAAAAATTTTATAGAGGCAGATTTTGTATAATAATTTAAAAAAGCATTTTCTCTAGGTCTTGGGTTTACAAATAAGGAATTACATTTTTTACATTCATAATAAGAAAAGTTCTTTTTTTTAAATGAAAACTTGCCTTTTTTTCCACATGCAATGCAATTAATTTTATCTTTTGATTTACTAAAATATTTTTTAATATCTAAAGATGTTAAGTACAAAAACTTATTGAAAATTTTTTTAGGTCTAATATCTTGTTCTTGTAATTTCATAATTGATAATTTTATTTTTATTCTCCACCAGCTACCGTTACTGTTTCACCAGTCATATAAGAATTGTTTTCAGTAGCAAGATTTGTTATATAAACTGCTATCTCTTTAGGAGTTGCCATTCTATTAATGGGAACAAGTTTTACTCTATTGCCTATTTTTTTTAAATTTTTTTTCATTTTTTCATGTATTTTAGTATTTGTTATGCCAATACGAAGATTATTAATAAGCACATTTTTTTTAGCCCAATTTTTATAACTACTAGGTATAAATTCTAGGCAATGTTTAGATAATGAATAATTATATGAATTTTTTCCTCCTCCAAATTTTATAC
>CAZEYC010000003.1:0-17284 GCA_964516965.1 uncultured Alphaproteobacteria bacterium
AGAAATTATACTTTCATTTTTTTTTCTTAACGAAATTTTAACATCAGTAATTATTAAATTAAAAAAATTTGACATATTTAAATTAGATTGTTGATAAATTAATATTTTTATTTTTAATTTTCATATTTTCATGGCTTGCAATTATTGCCAAGCCATTTAATTGTAAATGTTGTTTTAAAATATTATAAAATTTTTTTGTATTTACTTTATCTAAACCATTAGTTGGTTCATCTAAAAACCAAATTTTACTATTTGACAGTATTAATTTAGAAAGTGAAACGCGTCTTTTTTCACCTGATGATAAATTTTCGATTTTAATATCTAAAAGATTTTTTAAATTGAAAACTTTAATAGCTTTATCAAAGTTTTTTTTTGTTAAATTTTTTTTAATTTTAAGATAAAAATTTAAATTTTCTCTGACTGTCAATGCGCTTTTTATTGCATTTTCATGACCAATATACTCAAAATATTTAAAATATTCATCTTTTGATATATTTATCTTTTTTTTGTTAATAATTATAGACCCAGAAATAGGTCTTATTAACCCAGTTAGGATCTTTAATAAAGTTGTTTTTCCTGAACCATTAGCTCCTTTAATAACAAAAAGTTCTTTATTATTAAGTTTAAAATTAAGGTTTTTAAATAATAATTTATTGCCTCTGATACAGGAAATATTTTTTATTTCAAAAAAAGACATTAATTTTATTTAATTAAGTTTTATATTGTAATCAATAAAGAAATTCTATGAATTTAAATATTAAAAAAAGTTTTAATTTAAATAATAAAATTTACTATTACTACAGCTTAAAAGAGTTTGAAAGAAAAACTAATTATAATGTAAAAAAACTACCTTATTCAAAAAGAATTCTTTTAGAAAATATATTACGTAATAGTGAAAATAATTCTAAATATTTTAAACAAATAGAATATTTATTTAATAATTCCAAAAAATTAGAAATTTTCTTTAAACCAAGTAGAGTCTTAATGCAAGACTTTACCGGTATTCCAGCTATTGTTGACCTAGCTGCCATGCGAGAAAAATTCTACGAAAAAGGTGGAAATATAAAAAAAATAAATCCTTTTGTTCCTGTGGATCTTGTTATAGATCATTCAATAAATGTTAATTTTTATGGAAATAATAATGCATTTAAAATGAATTTTGAAAGAGAATTTAAAGAAAATTCAGAAAGATATGATTTCTTAAAATGGAGTCAAAAATCTTTTGATAATTTTAAAGTTATTCCACCTGGTAATGGCATATGTCATCAAGTTAATTTAGAATATTTAGCATCAGTAGTAAGTAGTAAAAAAATTAACAATGATATTATGGTTTATCCTGATACCGTTGTTGGAACTGATAGCCACACTACTATGGTAAACGCACTAGGTGTCCTTGGATGGGGAGTTGGAGGTATTGAAGCTGAAGCTGTAATGTTAAATCAGCCAATACCCATAACAGCTCCAGATGTTATTGGTATAAATTTAAAAAATAAACTCAAGGAAGGTGTAACAGCTACAGATTTAGTATTAAGTTTAACAAATCTTTTAAGAAAAAAAAATGTTGTTGGAAAATTTGTTGAGTTTTGTGGTGAAGGTTTAAAAAATTTGTCATTACCAGATAGAGCTACAATTTCAAATATGGCGCCAGAATATGGTGCAACTTGTGGCTTTTTTCCAGTTGACAATGTTACATTAAATTATTTGAAATTAACTGCAAGAAAAAGCGAACATATAAATCTTTTAAAAAAATATTTAAAACTACAAAATCTTTTTAATGAAAAAAATAATGAAAAAATAAAATTCGACAAACAAATAGATTTTGAATTAGATAAAATCGAAACTTCAGTTGCTGGTCCTAAAAGAC
This sequence comes from uncultured Alphaproteobacteria bacterium, assembly GCA_964516965.1. Lineage (GTDB taxonomy): Bacteria > Pseudomonadota > Alphaproteobacteria > CAYNCC01. The sequence goes on from CAZEYC010000003.1 coordinate 1,865, forward strand.
CCCAAGATTTAATTAAATTATCAGATATATCAAACAATTTTACAAAAAATTATAATTTAAAAGAAAAGTCAAATAAACATCTTACTAACGGAAGCATTGTTATTGCTGCTATAACAAGTTGCACAAACACATCTAACCCATCTTTAATGGTGGCTGCAGCTTTAGTTGCAAAAAAAGCATATCAACTAGGTTTAAAGGTTAAACCTTGGGTAAAAACATCATTGGCTCCAGGCAGTAAAGTAGTAAGCGATTATTTGAAAAAAGCAAATTTACAAAAATATTTAGATTATTTAGGATTTAATTTAGTTGGTTATGGTTGCACAACATGTATTGGTAATTCTGGACCTTTACAAAATGAAACTGAAAAAAATATTGTTAAAAAAAATCTTACAGTATGTTCAGTTCTTTCAGGTAATAGAAATTTTGAAGGAAGAATTAATTCTTTAGTTAAAGCAAATTATCTTGCGTCACCACCTTTAGTAGTTGCCTTTGCAATTTTTGGGGGAATAAATATAAATTTTTATAAGGAACCAATAGGAATTAGTAAGAATAATGAAAAGATTTTTTTAAAAGATGTATGGCCAAAACAAAAAGAAATTGATTTGATATTAAACCAAATATTGTCACCTAGTATTTTTAAGAAAAGATATGCATCAATTTTTAAAGGTGATAAAAAATGGAACATAAAAAGTAAATTTGATAAATCAAATTTTTATAATTGGTCACCAAAAAGTACTTATATAAAAAAACCACCTTTTTTTGATGATATGAATAGAAAAAGCAAAAATATTTGTAATATTTTAAATGCAAGAGTTATAGCGCTTTTGGGTAATTCTATAACAACAGATCACATATCGCCGGCAGGTAGAATAAAATTAGATTCATTAACTTCAAAGTATTTAAAAGGAAAAAAAATTAAAAATTTAGATTTTAATACATATGGCGCAAGAAGAGGAAATCACGAAATTATGATCAGAGGAGTGTTCTCTAATATGAACATACCTTCTGTTTTTTTATTATCTAAAAAATATAAAAAAATGAAAGTTCCTTCAATAATTATTGCAGGTAAAGAATATGGGACTGGTTCTTCTAGAGATTGGGCTGCTAAAGGGGTAAGTCTTTTAGGTGTAAAAGCAGTAATTTTTGAAACAATTGAAAGAATTCATCGAACAAATTTAATTGGAATGGGAGTGTTGCCACTTCAATTTACAGGAAATGATTCAATAAAAAAATTAGGAATAACAGGTGTTGAAACATTTGATATTTTAGATTTAGATTTAGATATAAAACCAAACAAAAATATAAAATGTTGCATAAAATTTAAGAATAAAAAAATTAAAATAATTCAATTAAAAGTAAGAATAGATAGTGAAAAAGAGCTTGAATATATGAATAATGGCGGCATTCTACCATATGTTTTTAAACAAATTTGTAATAAAAGAAAAAGTCGATAATTATGAAAGCCTGTGATATAATGTTTTTTTGGGATGTTGATGACTTATACTGTTAATGAATCTTGTATTAAATGTAAATATACAGATTGTGTAGAGGTATGTCCTGTAGATTGTTTTTATGAAGGTGAAAATATGCTAGTCATTCATCCAGATGAATGTATAGACTGTGGAGTTTGTGAACCAGAGTGTCCGGTTGAGGCAATTACACCAGACACTGATGATAAAGCAAAAGATTGGAATGATATTAATAAAAAATTTTCTTTAACATGGCCTAATATTTCAAAAAAGAAACAATTAACTTCAAAAAAAGAACAAGATAAATGGGCAAAAGAAAAAAATAAAAAAGAATATTTTAGTGAAAATCCAGGAAAAAAAGAATAATTTGCAAATGATAAAAAGGTCAAGAAAAGCAAATTTTAATAAAGGTGATTTTGTAGTCTATCCTTCATATGGATTAGGTAAGATAAATGGCATTCAAAATGAATTAATTGGTGGTAAGCGTATAAAAGTATTTGTAATTTCAATAAATGAAAGGGTAATTTTAAGAGTATCAGCTGATAAAATACAAGATTTAGGTTTAAGAAAATTAAGTTCAAAAGATAGAATGAAAGATGCCTTTGCGATTCTTAAAGGCAAATCAAAAAAAAAGAAAAAAACGATGTGGAGCAGACGAGCACAGGAATATGAAACAAAAATTTTATCAGGAGACCCAGTTTTAATAGCAGAAGTTTTAAAAGATTTATATAAAAAAGATGATTTTGATGACTCATCATTTAGTGAAAAACAAATTTATTCATCTGCTTTAGATAGATTAGCTAGAGAATTAGCTGCTATGCAAAAATTAGATAAAGAAACAGCTACAAAAAAATTAGAGGAAATTTTATCAGAAGCAGCATAACTTTTTTAGTATTTTTAATGTTAAAAAAATTAAATATTTTATTACTTTTTTTTATCTTATTTTCATCTAATGTGGGCCATTCTGGTGAAAGAAATGATAAAAATTTATTAGCTATAAGCGGTGGTATTTGGGATTGGAATGACACTAAAACGTCTGGTATGTTTAATATTGAATATAGACATGGAACAAGATACGGACCTTTTAAACCAATGTTAGGAGCTTTAATTAATACTGATCACGGTTTTTATGGTTATGCTGGTATAAGAATAGATTTGTATCTTACTAATACTATTGTAATAACACCCAGTTTTGCACCAGGTTTATATGAAAAAGGAGATGGTAAAGATTTAGGACATATTATTGAATTCAGATCAGGATTAGATTTATCATATCGTAGAAAAAACGGTTCTAGAATAAGTGCGGAAATACACCATTTATCTAATGCTAGTTTAGATGAAAATAATCCTGGTACCGAAACCTTCCTTTTAACGTACGCCGTGCCATTTTTAAATTAATTTTTTTTTAAATCTTTAATTTTGTATAATTATTTTTTTGTCCTCGTAGCTCAGCAGGATAGAGCACTAGATTCCTAATCTAGGGGTCGCTGGTTCAAATCCAGTCGAGGACACTTATAATTGTTGAAAAAATTATTAAAAGATACATTTGTAAGTAAAATGAAAATTTCAATTATTGGTGCAGGATATGTTGGGTTAGTTCAAGGAGCTTGTTTATCTGATTTTGGTTTTGAGGTTACTTGTATTGAAAAAAACTCTGAAAAATTAAGAGAACTAAAATTTGGAAGAATACCATTCTACGAACCAGGATTAGATGAAATATTAAAAAAAAATATTAAATCTGGGAGATTGCAATTTACTGATGAATATAAAAATAATATATCCAATGCGGATGTCATTTTTATATGCGTAGGCACTCCACCAAAAAAAAATGGAGAAAGTGATCTTAGCTATGTAAAACAATGTTCTAAAGAAATAGCTAAAAACTTAAAGGGATATACAGTTATAGTTTCAAAATCAACAGTTCCAGTGGGAACGTCAAAAATAGTAGAAAATATAGTAAAAAAGATAAAACCAAGAAATTTATTTGACGTAGTATCAAATCCAGAATTTTTAAGAGAAGGATCTGCTGTTGAAGATTTTTTGAGGCCTGACAAAATTATAATTGGTTGTAGATCTGCCAAAGCTGAAGTAATTCTTAAAAAAGTTTATAAAACTTTAAAAAGGCCTTATGTTGTTACAAATAATGAAACAGCAGAAATTATAAAATATGCGAATAATTCATTTCTTGCTAATAAAATTACATTTATAAATGAAATTGCAGATTTGTGCGAAAAAATTGGTGCAGAAGTTGAAATAGTTGCTAAGGCAATAGGTTTAGATGGTAGAATAGGACCAAAATTTTTACATCCAGGACCAGGTTATGGAGGATCTTGTTTTCCAAAAGATGTAAAGTCACTCATATATCAAGGAAATAAAAATTCAGTCGATTTAAAAATTGTTAAAGCAGTAGATTTGGCAAATGAATTAAGAATTAAATCATTATTTAAAAGAATTAAAGAAATTACAAAAAATAAATTTAATAAAATAGAAATAGGGCTTTTAGGAATTAGTTTTAAACCTAATACTGATGACATAAGACAAAGTCCAGCTATCAAATTAGCAAAAGATTTGTCTAAAACTAAAGCAAAAATTAAAATTTACGATCCAAAAGGTATGGAAAACGCAAAAAATGAATTACCAAAATCTATAAAATTTTGTAATGATGAATACGAGGTTGCTGAAAATTCTAATCTTTTAGTTGTAATAACTGAATGGAATCAATTTAAGAATTTAAATCTTTCGAAAATAAAAAAAATAATGAAAAAACCTATAATCTTAGATTTACGAAATATTTATTCAAAAGAAGTTAAAAAACTTGGTTTTCAATATTATTCAATCGGGAATAATTAGACTAAATATTTTTTTATTGTCTTTATAGTTTTATTTAAAATAAATGATTTAGATTGCACATATTTTTTTGCATTGTGTCTTATTTTTTTTGTATTTTTAGTTTCTTTAATACAGTCTTTAATTTTTAAATAAAATTGATTAGGATTATTTGACACTATAAGACATTTTTTTTTTAACATTTCATTTTCTATTTCCTTAAAATTAGACATTTTTCCTGAAATAATAGCACAACCGTTTCTGGCTGGTTCAATTGGATTTTGACCTCCTTTTGGAGGATAAGACTTTCCTAAAAAAACAGTTTTTACATTTTTATACCATATTTCTAATTGACCAATAGAGTCATCAATAATTATGTCAGTATTATTTGTTAATGTGTAATCACTAAATAATTTTGAATTGTTATTGATATCTTTTTTAATATCTAGGGCTCTTTTAATATTTCTTGGAACTATAACAGTTAATATATTTTTAAATTCATTTTTTAATGAATTATGCAATTGGTTTGCTAGTTTTTCTTCACCTGGATGTGTAGAAGCAGCTAACCAAACAGTTTTATTTTTTATTATTTTTTTTATTTTTTTTTCTATTTTTTTATCATATGGCTGTTCTTCATTGCAAAATTTTAAATTACCTAAAAAATTTACATTTTTTGTTCCAAGTTTTTTAAAATTTGTTTGGTCAATTTTTGACATAGTTAAAACTAAAGAAAAATTAGAAATTAATTGTTTAAAGAAAAATTTAAAGCAACTCCAATTCTTAAAGGATTTATCTGACATTCTGCCATTAAGTAGTATCATTTCAATGCCATATTTTTTTGTTTCATCTAAAATTATTGGCCAGAATTCAGATTCCATCCAAAGCACTAAAGAAGGTTTCCAGTAATTAAGAAATTTTTTTATAACTAAAAGATTATCTTGGGGAGTAAATTGATGAATTATATTTTTGTCTTTAATTTTTTTGGCAAGTATTGCTGATGTTTTAGTATTTGTTGTAATTAATATTTTTGTTTTAGGTTTAATTTTTCTAATTTTTTTTATTAAAGAAATTATTGCAAGATACTCGCCTATACTTGATGCGTTAATCCAAATTAATTTTCCCTGCGGTCTTTTAACAGAAGAAAATGCAAATCGTTCTTTAATTCTAGAATTTATTTCTTTACCTTGTAAAACTCTGAAAATAACAATAATGATTACAATAGGAATAAAAATTATTGATAAAATTTTATATATAAAAAGTAAGAGCTTAGCCATTTATTTTTATTCATTCATAACAAATAATCGTTATGTTTTACAACATAAATTACTATATTAACATTTCTACATATTAAATATGAGAAGCAATTTAAATATTTCCATTTTTGGTTTAGGTTATGTAGGTCTTCCTTTAGCTGTAAAATTGTCAAATTATTTTAATGTTCTTGGATTCGACAAAAATAAACATCGAATAAAAGAATTAAAAAAATTTTTAGATATAAATAACGAAATAAATTCTAAAGAATTAAAAAAAGCAAAATTAAATTACTCTACAAATATTCAAGACTTAAAAAACTCTAATATTTTTATTGTAACTGTACCAACTCCTGTAACCAAAACTAATCAACCAGATCTTAAGCCATTATTACAAGCATGTAAGGATATTGGAAAAATTATATCAAAAGGATCCATAGTAGTTTTTGAAAGCACAGTGTATCCTGGTGTTACGGAAGAAGTTTGTGGACCACAAATTAAAAAATATTCTAATTTAGTTCCTGGAAAAGATTTTTATTTAGGATATTCACCTGAAAGAATGAATCCTGGAGATAAAGCTCATTCTGTTGATAAAATAACAAAAGTTGTCTCAGGAGATTGCAATAAAACAAAATTAATTCTAAAAAAAATTTACGGCAAAGTTAATTCAGGTAAAATTTTTGTAGCTAAAAACATTAAAACAGCAGAAGCTGCAAAAGTTATTGAGAATACTCAAAGAGATATAAATGTTGCTTTTATAAATGAAATAACAAAACTTTTTAAAAAGATTGATATAAGTATTTTTGATGTTTTAAATACAGCTGCCACAAAATGGAATTTTTTAAATTTTAAACCAGGTTTTGTTGGTGGACATTGTATTGGTGTTGATCCATATTATTTGTCTTATCTAGCAAGACAAAAAAAAATTGGATCTAATTTAATTCTTTCTGGAAGAAAAATTAATAATAATTTTCCTATATTTTTGGCTCAGTATATAAATGGTTTAATTAGTAAAAGGAATAAAATTTTAGTTTTAGGTCTTACATTTAAAGAAAATGTAAACGATTTAAGGAATACAAAAGTTTTAGATTTAATTAAAGCATTAAAGAAAAAAGATCATAAAGTTTATGTTAATGATTTATATGCAAATGAAAGTGAAGTAAAAATGATGAATCTAAGTCTTACATCTTTATCTAAAAAAGATAAATACGACATAATTATTTTAGCAGTAGCTCATGATAATTATAAAAAATTAAATTATTCTTTTTTTAAAAAAAAATTAAAACAGAATGGAAAAATTTTTGATTTAAAAGCAATATGGAAGAGAAAAAAGTTTCCAAAAGATGTTGAGTATATAATCCTTTAAAAATTAATTTTAACTTTGTTTAGCGAAACTGCAGTTTTTACTATAAATTTTTTTTTAGGTAATTGATGTAGCTTTTCTTTTTCTTCTTTTCCATATCCAGTCATTACAAGAAAACCTCCTTTAATTCCTTTAACGAAGGCTGCTTTTAAGTCATTAATTTTATCTCCTACCATCCATGAATTTTTTAGATCTAAATTAAATAATTTTTTAGCTATTAAAAACATCCCTCCATTAGGTTTTCTACACGGATGATTTGGGTGCTTATAAACGCCTTTTGCATAGGGATGATGAGGGCATGCTATAACGCCATCAATTTTAGCATTTCTTTTTAATAATTGGTCTAGAATTTTTTTTTGAATTAATGAAAAATCTTTCCATGAGTGAATTCCTAAACCAATACCGCCTTGATTTGTAATTAGAATAACAGGGATATTTTTTTTATTACAATCTTTAATAATTTTTTCACATCCTTTTATTACTTTAGCTTCCTTTATTTTCATAAGAGAATCTTTCCAATCAATTAAAACGCCATCTCTATCTAAAAATAAACAAGGAGTGTTAAAAAATTTTTTATTTGAAAATTTTTCAATCCATATATTTTGTTTGTTTATTTGTTTATATTTCACAATAATATTATTTTTATATATAAAATTTAATTTTGTGAAAACAATTCTAATAAATTTTTTTGTTTTAGTTTGCTTTTATTTTTGCATTTCAAGTAATTCATTTGGATTTTCTTATAAAGAAACACATGAATTCGAAATATATAGGAATGCAAAAAAAATTGGTTTTCATAAATTATTTTTTAAAAAAGAAGATAACCAAATTATTGTTAATTCTCAAATTAGAATGACTGTTAAATTTGGATTTCTAACAATTTTTAAATATATGCATGATGGTGAAGAAATTTGGTATGAAAATAATTTTATTAAGGCAAACACAACAACTCAGAAAAATAATAGAAATTTTAAATTTAGTGCTAATAGAAAAGATTCAAAAATAGTAATAAATTCAAGAGGAAAAGAATTTTTTGTAAATGAAGATAGTTTAATAACATCTTATTGGAATCAGAAATGGTTAAATAAAAAAATATTAATTGATAGTCAGCATGGAAAAAAAAGATTTATTAAAGTTCAAAAAAAAGAAATAGAAAATATTACTACCGCATATGGAAATATATTAGCTCAAAGATACAAAGTAACTGGAAAGCAAGATAAGCCTAATGGTAAAAAAATTGATTACGATATTTGGTATGATGAAAAAAAAAGGTGGGTGAAAATTAAGTTTTTTATTAAAAATTCAAATATAGAGTATTTTCTTGTAACTACTTACTAATTTAATATAATTTTATAAAAATGATTTTAAAAATAAAAATAATTGTATTTGCTTTGTTTTTTAGCATTTTTCTATGTAAAGCAGAGGCCTTTAATAACAAAAATGATGCTTCATTTATATCAGAAGTAAAAACTGGTATAGTAGCTCATGATGTAGGATTTTTCGGTAGACAAAAAGAAGATGGTCTGGATTCTAGTTTTGAGTTTCTTTTTAGAAGAATTAATTACAATCTACTTTGGTTAGGCAAACCAAAACCTCATATTGGTGCAACAATTAATATGGGGGGAGATACAAGTCAAGCATATGCAGGTTTAACATGGAATTATAAATTGCCAAAAAAAATGTTTTTTAATTTTAGTTGGGGCCTAGCCTATCATAATGGTGATAAAAAACATTCTGCAAATAATGTTGTTGTAAATAAAAAAGAGCTTGGTTCAAGCGTATTATTTCGTGAAGCAGCAGAGATTGGATGGAATTTTTATGGAAAAGATTCTATTTCTTTAAGATTAGATCACATATCAAATGGCAATCTTTGGGGTGAAGATACAAACGAAGGTTTAGATACTTTTGGAATTTTTTACGGATATCGTTTTTAAGAATTATTTCATTTAATTGAATATTGTTTTATTAAACCTTGTTGTAAAAAGGTAAAAATAATAGTTATAGGTAAAAAACCAAAAACTTTAAAAGAAACCCAGAAATTAGTAGAAAAATTTCTCCAGATTATTTCATTTAAAATTGCCATAAATAAAAAAAACAGACCCCATCTTATAGTTAAAATATTCCATCCTTTATTATTTAATTTTAGTAGGTTAGATAAATAAATTTGTAAAAAATTTTTTTTTATTACAAAGCCAAAAAATAAAAAAGAAGAAAATAAACAATAAACAATAGTTGGTTTTATTTTAATAAATCTTGGGTCGTTGAAATATATTGTAAGACCACCAAAAATTAAGACTAGAGTTGTTGTAATTAAAAGAGGTGTAGAGATTTTTTTGAAATATAAATAACTTACTAATATTGCTATAAAAGTTGCTAAAACAAATATTTTTGTAGCTGGAATAATCCCACCTTTTGCATTTATAATAAAAAACAATATAAGAGGGATTATTTCTATAAGAGATTTTACAAACGATTCTTCTTGCTTCATATTTTTAATTTTCTAAACCCATAAGACTTTTAGCAAATTCTGATGCTTCAAAAGATTGTAAATCTTCAATTTTTTCACCAACACCAATTGCATGAACTGGTAGATTAAATTTATCTGCTAAAGAAAGTAATATACCACCCTTTGCGCTTCCATCTAATTTAGTAACTATTAAACCTGAGATTTCTGCCATTTCTTTAAAAATTTCAACTTGACTTAATGCATTTTGTCCTGTTGTAGCATCTAAAGTTAATAAACAGTGATGAGGACTAGTTGGATCAATTTTTCTTATAACTCTTATAATTTTTGCAAGTTCTTCCATTAATTCTGTTTTATTTTGAACTCTTCCAGCTGTATCTATAAATAAAATATCGCTCTTCTCACTTTTAGCTTTTTGGAGAGCATCATATGCTAAGCTTGCAGGATCGGATCCTTCGTTTCCTTTTAAAAAACCTGCATTTGCTCTTTTAGACCAAATTTCTAATTGTTCTACTGCAGCTGCACGAAAAGTATCACATGCGGCAATTATTATTTTTTTACCTTTATTAGAATATTGATGTGCTAATTTACCAATTGTTGTAGTTTTTCCAGTACCATTAACTCCTACAACTAAAATTACATTAGGTTTAATATCATCTTTTAATTCTATTGGTTTTGCTACGTTTATTAAGGCTTCTTCTATTTTTTTTGCTAAAAAAACTCTTACTTCATCTGATTTAATATTCTTATCAAATTTTTCATTAGCTAATTCTGCTGTTAATTTTTCTGCTGAGGTTGGTCCTAGGTCAGCCATTATTAATAATTCTTCTAAGTTATTTAAAGTTTCAACATCTAATTTTGTATTAACAAATATTTTTTTTACTCCTTGAGTTATTTTTTCTGATGATTTAAAAAGTCCAGTTTTTAGTTTTTGAAACCAACCACGTTTTTCTATAGGTTCCTTTTGAATTTCATGGCTTTCTGGGATTTCTTCTGGAGCTTCTTTTTTTTTTAATAAACCAAAAAAACTTTTCTTTTTTTTAGCTACTTCTTTTTTTGGACTTATAGGTTTTGTTTTTTCAACTTCAATTTCTATTTTTTTAGGAGTTTCTTTTTTTTCAAATTTTTTTTCGATTCTCTCTTTTTCAATATCCTCTATATCTTTTTTAGGAATTTTCCTTTTTATTTTAATAAGAAGACTATCTTTTATTCTTGTTAACCAACTCATTAGATTGCCTGTGCAACTAGTTTTTCATTATTTATACACTTACCTTTTAACGAAACAATATCTCCGATTTTATGCTTTGATTTAGAAATTATAGGAATAAAATTCTCGGAGTGTCCTTCCGATTGTTTTTCGAGAAGCACTCTATGAGTTTTATTAATTTGATTTTTTAAAAAAATTTTCATTTTTTTATTAGCTTTATTTCTAAGTATTTTTGCTCTTTCCTTTATAACTTCTTTAGAAATTTGTGGCATTTTCGATGCAGGTGTGTTTGGTCTATTAGAATATGGAAAAATATGTAAATAAGTTAAATCACACTCATCTAAGATTTTTTTAGTGTTTTCAAACATTGACTTTGTTTCTGTTGGGAAACCTGCAATTATATCTGCTCCAAAAACCATATTGTTTCTAAATTTTTTTAAATCCCCACATAGTTTTATAACATCTTCTCTTAAATGACGTCTTTTCATTCTTTTTAAAATAATATTATCACCAGACTGTATACTTAAATGTAAATGAGGCATTAGTCTTTTTTCATGACAAATTATATCTATAAGATCTTTATCAATTTCTATAGCATCCAAAGAGGACAATCTTAATCTTTCCAATTTTTTTACATCTTTAAAAATTCTTTTTATTAATTTTCCTAAAGTTGGTTTTCCTATAAGATCATTACCATAAGATGTTAAATCAACACCACTTAAAACAATTTCTTTAAATCCTTTTTCTAAAAGAATTTTTATTTGTTTACATACTCTAGCTATTGGAACACTTCTACTGTTTCCTCTACCATAAGGAATTATACAAAAAGTGCATCTATGATCGCAACCAGTTTGAATTTGTATAAATGCTCTTGCTCTCCTATCAAAACCATTAATGAAGTGATTAGCAGTTTCTTTAACTGACATTATATTATTAACTGTAATTTTAGGTTTTTTAGAATTAAGTAAATTTAAATATTTCTCAAAATTAAACTTTTCTTCATTCCCGAGAATCAAATTAACTTCTTCCATATTTTTATAAATTTCAGGATTAACTTGAGCTGAGCAACCTGTAACAATGATTTTTGCTTCAGGATTTTCTCTTTTTATTTTTCTAATTTTTTGTTTAGCTTGTTTCTCAGCTTCTTTTGTCACAGCACAAGTATTAATAAAAAAAGTATTATGAAGATTGGCTAATTTTGCTTTTTCTTTGATAATTTGCGAATCAAAACTATTAAGCCTACAACCAAAAGTTACGATGTTTTGATTTTTCATAAGTTTTATAAGAATTTTTCTAAGTCTCCTTTTTTAATAATTTTTACTGGACCTGTCATTACAATATGACCATTTATTTTATACTCAATTTTTAATTTTCCACCATCCATTTTTACATAACAAATTTTATCATTTATTAATTTCTTTTTAATAGCTGCAACAGCTGTTGCTGATGCACCAGTTCCGCATGCTTTTGTTACACCAACTCCTCTTTCCCAAACTTTTAATGAAATTTTATTCTTGCCTGTGATTTTGGCAAAGTTGACATTTATTCTTTGAGGAAACAAAGGATGTTTTTCAATTTTTGGTCCTATTTTTTTTAAGTTTATTTTTTTTAAATTTTTTGTAAAAAAAACTATATGAGGATTGCCAACATTTAAAACGAACGGGTTGTCAAAATTACTTATTTTAAAATTTAATTCTTTAGTATTCATTTTTCTTTTTAAAGGTATTTGATTCCACTTGAAATATGCTTTTCCAATATCAACAGATATTTGATTATTTTTCTTTAAAGCAGCATTTAAAAAACCAGCTTTAGTTTGAATAACAGTTCTTTTTTTTTTAAATTCTTTCATTAAAAGAAAAGCCACACATCTTGACGCATTTCCACAAGCATATGTTTCGCTTCCATCAGCATTATAAATTTTTATGAATACATTTGTTTTTTTGTTTCTTGGTTTTTCCAAAATTATAATTTGATCACATCCTAATCCCTTTTTTCTACTTGATATTTTTTTAATATTGTTTTTAAGCAAATGTACCTTTTTATGCCTTCCATCAATAATGATGAAATCATTTTTTAATCCATGCATTTTAATAAAATTTATTGTCATATTATTTATTTATAATTTTTTTTTATTTAACATATATAATCTATAATTGAGAAAAGAATATGTTTAAAAGTTTATCAGACAGATTAACAGGAATCTTTGAAAAAATAAAAAGCAAAGGTTCGTTAAAAGAAAATGATGTTGAAGAGGCTTTAAGAGAAGTAAGGATTGCTCTTTTAGAAGCTGATGTTTCCTTATCTGTTGTTAAAGAATTCCTAGAAAAAGCTAAAAAGAAAGCTGTTGGGTCTAAGTTAATAAAAAGCGTATCTCCTGGTCAATTGGTTGTAAAAGTTGTAAATGATACTCTTATAGAAATACTTGGTCATAAAGAAGATCCAATAAATTTAAAAGCAACCCCTCCTGTTATAATACTCATGGTTGGGTTACAAGGTTCAGGTAAAACAACTACATCAGCTAAAATTGCTAAAAGATTAAAGATAAAAGATAAAAAAAAGGTCTTAATGTCTTCTTTAGACGTTCAAAGACCTGCAGCACAAGAACAATTAGCAACATTGGGTAAGCAAGTTGAAGTTAATACTGTTGATATAGTGCCGAAACAAACACCAATAGAAATTGCAAAAAGATCTTTAGATCAAGCAAAAAAAGAAGGGTATGATGTTTTAATTTTAGATACAGCCGGACGTCTTCAAATTGATAAAGAACTTATGAGCGAAGTAGAAGGTGTTTCTAAATTAACAAATCCTACAGAAATTCTTTTAGTATCAGACGCAATGATAGGACAGGAATCTGTAAATGTTGCAAAAGAATTTAATGATAAATTAAAATTAACAGGAATTGTTTTAACTAGACTAGACGGCGATGCTAGAGGCGGGGCCGCTTTATCAATGAAATCAGTTACCGGTTGTCCTATAAAATTAATTGGTGTTGGTGAAAAAATGGAAGCATTAGAAATTTTTTATCCAGATAGAATTGCCAATAGAATTTTAGGTATGGGAGATGTAGTTGGTTTAGTTGAAGAGGCCTCTGAAACAATAAAAAAAGAAGATGCTGAAAAATTAAATAAAAAAATTAATGAAGGGGAATTTTCTTTAGACGATTTAGCCAAACAATTAAATCAGATGAAAAAGATTGGTGGTTTAAAAGGTATATTGTCAAAATTACCTGGCGCAAGTAAGATGCAGGATCAAATGGATAAAGCTAACATAGATGATAAAGTTATATTAAGACAACAAGCTATTATTTCTTCTATGACAATTGAAGAAAAAAATAATTATAAAATATTACACGCTTCGAGAAAAAAAAGAATAGCATTAGGCTCAGGTACAACAATTCAAGAAGTTAATAAATTACTTAAGCAATATCATGCAATGCTAAAAATGATGAAAAAATATGGAAAAATGGATAAAAAAACCATGATGAGACAAGGGTTTGGAAATATACTCCCTCCAGGATTGCAATAAAAAATAATTACTATATATTACAAAAATTAAAATTAAACATTATGAGCACAAGAATAAGATTATCAAGAATAGGCGCAAAGAATAGACCATTTTTTAAAATTGTTGTAACTGACAAGAAAAACGCTAGAGACGGTAAGTTTATTGAAAAATTAGGAACATATAACCCTCTTTTGCCAAAAGGCAATTCCAAAAGAATTATTTTTGATGAAGATAGAGTAAAATACTGGTTATCTAAAGGAGCTACGCCATCATACAAAATGGCAATTTTTTTAAGTGATGCAAATATTGTAAAAAAACCACCAATTCATCAACAAACAAAAAAACATTTACCGAAAGTAAAAAAGAAAGAAGGAGAAGCGCCAAAAGCAGATGCACCAAAGCCAGAAGCTAAACCAGAAGAAAAAACAAAAGCAGATGCACCAAAGCCAGAAGCTAAACCAGAAGAAAAAACCTAATAATTTATTACTGAAAAAAAAGACTTTAATATAGAGAATTTTTTGATAAAAGAGTTATATTAAAATTAATATAAAATATGAATATTAAAGAGTTTTATCATGAAAAATACAAAAGCAACTTGGACTGCTCACATTTTGACATTATTTCCAGAAATGTTTCCGGGTCCAATGAATTTTTCTTTAGTTGGCAAGGCTCTTAAGAAAAAAATTTGGTCATTAAATTTAATTAATATTCGAGATTTTTCAAAAAAAGGTCCAAAAGACATTGATGATAAACCTTATGGCGGCGGCGCAGGTATGATTATAAAAAGTGAAGTTATTGATAGAGCTTTAAAAACAACAACTAAAAAAATAAAAGATTATTCATTGATTTATTTAACTCCAAAAGGAAAAAAACTTAATCAAAAAAAAATAAAACAACTTACAAAAAAAAGAAATTTAGTATTATTATGTGGAAAATATGAAGGAGTTGATCAAAGAGTAATTGATGATTGGAATATGGAAGAAATAAGTATTGGAGATTTTGTTTTATCTGGTGGAGAACTAGCATCTATGTGTTTATTAGATTGTTGTGTAAGAACGTTACCAGGAGTTCTTGGATCATCTAATTCATTAAAGAATGAGACATTTGAAAATAATTTATTAGAACATCCTCAATATACTAAACCTAACAATTGGAAAGGTATGAGTGTTCCCGAAGTTTTATTGACAGGTAATCATAAAAAAATTGAAGAATGGAAAAAAAAGGAATCGTTAAAAATTACAAAATTAAAAAGGCCAGACTTATTAAGAGTTAAAAATTAATTACATATATGGTAATTGCTATGAATAAATTAAAAAAATTTGAATCTAAACAACTAG
>CAZEYC010000004.1:0-16452 GCA_964516965.1 uncultured Alphaproteobacteria bacterium
TTATCACTGAGACTAATGTTTTTTTTTTCATAGAATCAAGTCAAAAATTAAATACTGTTGAAAGAAATTGAAATACAATAACATAAAAAAAATTTATTTAATATTTATTTCTTTTTGGATAGTAAGTTTTCTTTTTAATTTTTATTTAATAATTCCTAATACTGATGACGCTTATTATCTAATGCCTGCTATAGGATACTTAAATACAAATGAATTAGCTTATCATATTGAAGATTATCAATATAAATTGTTTGAAAGATTTCCGCTTTATAGTTTTATACAAGGAAATTTTTTTAAAATTATAAATCCATTAATAAATATTAATTTTTACACCTATAGAACGTTAAATATTTTAGTTTTTATTAGTATTTTAATATTAAGTTTTTTTCTTTTAAAAAAAATTTTAGATAAGGATGGTCAAAATTTTAATAATAAAATTATTTTTTTACCTCTAATTCTATCATTTACTCCTATACAAACAATTATAGTTGCTTTTAGACCTGAATTATTAGGAATTCTTTTTGTTTTAATAAGTATTTTCTTTTTATATAAAAAAGAAAAAAAACTTTTTTATCTTTCTGGTTTCTTTCTAGGATTAGCTGTTATTTGTCATCCTGTTTTTGTTATATTTAATTTATTTTTAGTAATTTATTCTTTTTTGATACTTAAAAATTATAAAAAAATTTTTTTATATTTAACAATAAACTCAATTCCTTTTTTTATACTAATTTTTTACTTATATCTAAATTTACCAAACTCATTAGAAATGTTTACTTCTCAAGCTAAAAATCTTCCTTATTTTAAAGCATGGTATGGGTTAATATCATACTCTTTTGACTTAATTAAAAATGAATCATTTCTAATTGGTTCTATAAATACTATTTTTTACATGCCTCCTTTTATATTCATGCTTATTTGTATTAAATATTTTTTTTCAAATACTAAAAAAAAATTTTTTAAAGATAAACTAATTTTTCTTTTATTTTTAAGCACTATTACTATTCTAATATTAGAAAGAAATCATACATATTTAATATCTTTATCATCATTTTTTATTATCTTTATTATTTTTTATATTCCATGGTCAAAAAAAATATTAAATTTCGTAAGTGTAAATAATAAAAGTATTAATTTGTTATTTGTGTTACTTGCCTTAATAATAATAAACTCATGGAATATAATACAATTTAGTAAATTTAATTTATATAAAGATAAGTATCTTGAACCATCAAAATTCATTAAATTTAAAAAAGAAATTACAAATGATAGTAGTGCAATTGTTATAGCTAGACCAGAACTTGTTCCATTATTTACTAAAGAATTAAATCAACAATATATTACAAATGAATATAACCATTTTTGGTTTTTTCCTGATAATTCTCCACCAAGAAATGTTGAAAGAATTGCTAAATCTGAGAATCTTATAAAACAAATTTTAGAAACTTTTACTAATAAAAGAATTGTGTGGGCCGTAGCAAAAAAGGATTTTAAGAAAAAAAATAATAAGTATTGTTTGAGACTTGATGATACACATTCATCACATTCTGTTAACATTCAATTTGATGATATACATAAATTATTAGAAACTAATAAACATATTTTTTATTATGCTAATAATTATGCTAATAATATAAATTTAAATTGCAGATAAATTTTAATTTATTTTATTCTTCTCAAAATATAAATAATATTCTTTTTTTGTAAAATCTGCTGAGATATTTTCTTTTGAGTCCTTAATTTTATATCCTATTTCTTTTATTATTTTTAATAAATCTTCTTCATTTAATCCTAACAATTGAAAATGTTTTTTATGAATACTTAAAAAAATTTTTGGTTTATATTTCTTTAGAATTTTTTTAGCTCCTTTTAAAATAAAAATTTCAGAACCTTCTGCATCTAATTTGATTAAATCAGGTTTAATTTTATTTTCTTCTACAAAAGAATCTAAAGATATCTGATCTTTTTTCGTTAATAAAAAATTTTTTTTAAAAGATATTATTGAATTCATTCCTGTTGGCTCACTAGACTCATAGAATGAAACATTTTTTTTATCATATTGCCCAACTAGTTTTTGCACTACTACAACATTCTTTATATTATTTTTATTTAAATGTAATTTTAAATACTTGCTATTTTCGTTTCCTGGTTCAAAAGAAAAAAATTTGGCATTTTTACTTATTTCTGAATTCAAAGGAAGTGTAGTTAAACCAACATGAGCTCCAATGTCAATAATACATTTTTTATTCTTACACATTTTCATCATCAAGGGAAATATACTACCTTCTTCTGAGCCCCAATTTTTAAAATTACTAAATGCAAAATAACAATGAATTTTAAAAGGTCCGTAGTTTGAAATTTTTTGATTAATATAAAAATTTATATTTAATTTAATTAAAAAAAATCTATAAATCGTGCCTAAAAAAAACCAAAAAAAATTTAGTTTTGAAGTTTTGTTTCTGATATATCTAAGAAGAGAAAACATTAAAATTTAAAAGTAGGCGCTGGGGGGATCGAACCCCCGACACGCGGATTAAAAGTCCACTGCTCTACCAACTGAGCTAAGCGCCCAAAAAATATTGTATAAAAAAAAATATGAAAAACAATGATTCAAATCTTTTTCATTTAAATTTTTTTTTTAATTCTATTTCAACTTCTGATGGAACAAATTTTGATACATCTCCATTTAATTTTGAAATTTCTTTTACTAAGTTGGAAGAAATCAATTGATTGTTATCTGAAGCCATTAAAAATATTGTTTCAATTTCTGAATTTAACTTAAAATTCATTCCTGTCATTTGAAATTCATATTCAAAATCAGAGACTGCTCTCAGACCTCTAATTATAACTTTAGCATTTTGTTTCTTAACGAAACTAACTAACAAACCATTAAATGATTCAACAGTAACGTTTTTAATATTTTTATGCTTAATCACGTCCTTAATCATTTTAATTCTTTCATCTATATTAAATAAAATTCTTTTATTATTATCTCCTTGTGAAACTGCTATTATTAAATTATCTACAATTTTTTTTGATCTTTCAATAATATCGATATGGCCATTTGTCAATGGGTCAAAACTGCCTGGATAAATACCTAATTTCATTTTAAATCAATTTGTTTGTTCATCTGGTAAATTCAAGTCTTTTATTGTAGCAATAGATAAAACTTTTTCATCTTTTTCAACTTTAAATAGTGTTACACCTTGAGTTGTTCTTCCGGCTATTCTTATATTTTTAACTGGTGATCTAATTAATTTACCATCTCCAGCAATTAACATTATATCATCCTTTTCTTCTACAGGAAAAGAACCTATAACATTTCCTGTTTTTTTATTTAAAGTCATATTTGCTATACCTTGTCCTCCTCTTCTTGTAATTCTATATTCATAAGCAGAACTTCTTTTGCCGAATCCATTATCAGTAGCTGATAAAATAAATTGCTCTCCACTTTCCATTTCACTGTATTTAGCCTCATCTAATTTTGTTTTTATTTTTAACTTGTTAAAAGGAGTATTTTTCTTTATCTCTTTTCTTCTAATAGCATTAGATATTCTTAAATAATCATCCCTTTCATCAATAGTAAATTTTGCATGTTTTAAAATATACATTGAAATTACTTCATCATTCTTTTTGATTCTTATACCTCGCACTCCTACAGAATTTCTACCACTAAACATTCTGATATCTGTTGCAACAAATCTTATACATTTACCTTCTTTCGTTGATAAAAATATATCGTCACTTTTTTCTTTACAAGTATGAACTCCTACTAATTTGTCATTATTTGATAATTTCATAGCTATTTTCCCGCTGGATTGTATTTTAATAAAATCTGATAAAGCGTTCCTCCTAACATTTCCTTTAGACGTAGAAAAAACAATATTTAAATCATTCCAAGTTTTACTATCACTTGGCATAGGTAAAACAGTTGTAATATTTTCATCTTTATCAAGAGGAAATATGCCAATCATGGGTTTTCCTCGGGCATTAGGAGCAAATTCTGGCAGTTTAAAAACTTTCATTTGATAAACTTTGCCTTTAGATGAAAAAAATAAAACTGGAGTTTTAGTATTAGCAACAAATACTTGATTAACAAAATCTTCTTCTCTTGTCGCCATACCTTTTCTTCCTTTCCCTCCTCTTTTTTGCGCTCTATAAGTTTTAAGAGGAACTCTTTTTATATAACCTCTGTGTGTTACTGTTATTACCATTTCTTCAGAAGCAACAAGGTCTTCATCTTCAATATCAACAGCTTCTGTTCCTATCATTGTTTTTCTAGGAGTTGAGAATTTTTCTTGTAACTCTTTTAATTCTTTTTTTATTGTTTCAATTAATAATTCTTTTTTTTGAAGAAGATTCAAATATTCATTAATTTGACCACCTAACTCTTTAGCTTCATCAACAATTTTTCCTCTTTCAAGTCCAGTTAATTTTTGAAGTCGTAAATCTAAAATAGCTTCTGCTTGTTCTGAAGATAGATTATATTTACCAGTTTTTAATAATTTATATCTAGGATCATCAACAGCTTTAATAAAAACAGTCAAATCTTTAGCTGGCCATGTTTTCTCTAAAAGATTCTTTTTTGCCTTTTCTGGACTTTCAGATTTTTTTATCATATTGATAACTAAATCCAAATTATTAACTGCAATCATTAAACCAGTTAAGACATGCACTCTTTCTCTTGCTTTTTTTAATTCAAAAATTGTTCTTTTTCTTATTACCTCTTCTCTAAATGAAACAAAAACACTTATCATTTTCTTTAAATCCATTACTTCTGGAGAAGTTCCATCAGATAAAGCAAGCATATTGACCCCAAAACTTGTTCTCAATGGTGTGTGTTTAAATAAATTAGCAAGAAGAATTTCTACATTTCCTCCCTTTTTAACATCAATTACTACTCTGACTCCGTGTCTGTCAGATTCATCTCGTATATCAACAACATCATCTACGATTTTATTTTTTGCAACTTCAGCAATTCTTTCAACTAATTTAGATTTATTAATTGCGTAAGGAATTTCAGAAATAATAATAGACTGTTTTTTATCTTTAGATTTCTCTTCTATTGAAGTTTTTGCTTCAACAACCACTGATCCCCTACCAGTTTTAAAAGCAGACATGATTCCGCTCGTACCTTTAATTATTCCACCTGTAGGAAAATCTGGTCCTTTAATAAATTTTGATAACTCTTCAATTGATATATCTTTATTATTGATATATTCAATACAGCCATCTATAACTTCTTTTAGATTGTGTGGCGGGATATTTGTTGCCATGCCAACTGCAATACCGCTCGCTCCATTAGCCAACAAATTAGGTATTTTTGATGGCAGAACTTTTGGTTCAGTTGTTGAACCATCATAATTCTCTTGGAAGCTTACAGTTTCTTTATCTAAATCATCTAATAATTGTTCGGTAACTTTTTTTAATCTAGCTTCAGTATATCTCATTGCAGCTGGAGGATCGCCATCCATTGAACCAAAATTTCCTTGACCGTCAACTAAAGGAAGCCTTAAAGAAAATTCTTGAGCCATTCTCACCATTGAGTCATAAATAGCAGCGTCTCCATGAGGATGATATTTTCCCATGACATCTCCAACTATTCTTGCTGATTTATGATAAGCTCTATTCCAGTGATAACCACTTTGATCCATAGAATATAATATTCTTCTATGTACTGGTTTTAAGCCATCTCTTGCATCTGGCAATGCCCTACTAACAATAACACTCATTGCATAAGAGAGATAAGAAGTCTCCATCTCTTTTTTTAAAGAATGGTTTGTCTCGTTACTTAAATTACCATTTCCAGAGTTATTACTTTTTGGAAGTATGTTTACTTTTTTTGAATCATTATTCTCAGACTCTGATTTGCCTCTATTTGTATCGCTCAATTACTAAACTCCTATTTTTAAAAAATGTTAGAATGGTATTTCATCATCAAGATCATCATTTGAACTACTTGATTTTTTTTCTTTATTGTCTTCTGTGTTTGATGTGTTTGATGAAATATTTTCACTCTCAGCTATTTCTTTAGGTTCGTTAGGTATAGAATCCGAATCATTTTTACTATCTAACATATCAAGTCTTCCTGTAAAACCTTCAAGGACGATTTGGGTAGAATATTTTTCCACACCTTCTTTATCGGTAAATTTATTTGTGCGAATTGTGCCTTCGACATAAACTCTTGAACCTTTTTTTACATAATTCTTGATAACGCCTACCAAACCTTCATTAAAACATGATACTCTGTGCCATTCAGTTCTGTCTTTTTTTTCACCTGTTTCTTTGTCTTTCCAACTATCACTTGTTGCAAGTGAAAATGTACACATTTCTTTACCGTTTTGTAATGTTCTAACATCTGGATCACTACCTAATCTGCCTATCAAAATAGCTTTATTTACTGAACCTGCCATAAAAAAATTAATTTAATATAATTTGCTTATTAATAAAAAAAAATAAATAATTACCAATTAATAATAATTGGTAAATTAATATTAGTCTAATAAAAGTTATGGATAAAATTAAGATTTTAGGTGCTAGAGAACATAATCTTAACGGCATAGATGTTGATATACCAAAAAATAAATTAGTTGTTGTAACGGGTGTTTCTGGTTCCGGTAAGTCATCTTTGGCATTTGATACAATTTATGCTGAGGGACAAAGAAGATATGTTGAAAGCTTGTCTGCATATGCTAGACAATTCCTAGAAATGATGCCTAAGCCAGATGTAGATTCAATTGAAGGTTTGTCTCCAGCAATATCTATTGAACAAAAAACAACATCGAAAAATCCCAGATCAACAGTTGGCACAATAACAGAAATCCATGATTATATGAGATTGCTTTTTGCTAGAATTGGAATTCCTTACTCTCCTACAACAGGTAAACCTATAGAATCTCAAAGTGTTTCTCAAATTGTCGATAATATTTTAAAAAAGAAAATGGGAGAAAAATATTTACTTCTTGCACCAATTGTTAGAGGAAGAAAAGGAGAATATAAAAAAGAAATATCAGAAATGATAAAAAAAGGATTCCAAAGATTTAAAATAGATGAAAAAATATATTTATCTGAAGAATTGCCTGAGCTTGATAAAAAAATTAAGCATAATATAGATGTCGTAATAGATAGAATTAAAATTAGTAATAATATAAAAAATCAATTAACAGACAGTGTTGAATCTGCTTTGGGCATATCTGATGGGATTATTCATTTTGAAAATTTTAAAACAAAAAAAATAGAAATATATTCAACAAAATTCGCTTGTCCGATATCTGGTTTTACAATAGAAGAAATAGAACCAAGACTATTTTCTTTTAATAATCCATTTGGTGCTTGTCCTGATTGTAATGGATTAGGTTATAAATCTTATTTTGATCCTGAAATGATTGTTCCTAATCAAAAATTAAGTTTGGCAGAAGGTGCTATAGAACCCTGGAATAAAACATCAAATGATTTTTATAGACAAACACTTCAATCTTTAGCTGATCATTTTGATTTTGATTTAGAAACGTCATTTGAAGATTTAGACAAAAAAATACAAAATATTATTTTTTATGGATATAAAGAAAAAAAAATTAAATTTCTTTATCAATCATTTAGAGGTTCTTACCCAGTCGAAAAAAATTTCGAAGGCGTTATACCAAATCTAGAAAGAAGATGGTTTAAAAGTGAGAATGAATATTATAGAGATGAAGTAACAAAATATTTAAGATATGATACTTGTGAATCTTGCAAAGGTTTCAAATTAAAACCTGAAGCTCTTTGTGTTAAAATTGATAATTTTCATATAGGTGAAATAAGTGATTACACAATAGAAAAAGCTTCTGTATGGTTTGATAAATTAGAAAAAAAATTAAATAAAAAAGAATTTGAAATTGCTAGGAGAGTCTTAAAAGAAATAAAAGAAAGATTAGAATTTCTAAATAATGTAGGACTAAATTATCTTACATTATCGAGAAATTCTAGAACACTTTCAGGAGGAGAAGGTCAAAGAATACGACTAGCATCACAAATAGGCTCAGGACTTACGGGAGTTTTATACGTTTTAGATGAACCGTCAATTGGATTACATCAAAGAGATAATAAAAGATTATTAGCAACTCTAAATAAATTAAAAAAATTAGGTAATACAGTAATAGTTGTTGAACATGATGAAGAGGCAATTCGTTCAGCGGACTATATCATTGATGTAGGACCTGGTGCAGGCATCTATGGAGGAAAAATTGTTGCAAAAGGAACTTTGGAAGAAATATTAGACTCTCCTGAATCTATAACATCTCAATATCTTAACCGTTATAGAAATATACCAATGCCTAAAGAGAGAAGAGTTGGGAAAAAAAATCAATTTCTAGTAATGAAAGGCATTAATACAAATAATTTGAAAAATATAGATGTAAAAATTCCTTTAGGGACTTTTACGGTTGTGACTGGAGTCTCGGGAAGTGGTAAATCTAGCTTAATAAATGAGTCATTGTTAAAAGCTATTGGAAAAAAATTAAATTATCATATACAAAAACCTCAACCATATAAAATATTAGAAGGGTATGAATACTTAGATAAACTAGTAGAAATTAATCAATCTCCAATTGGAAGAACTCCTAGGTCTAATCCAGCGACTTACACTGGAGCGTTTACACCTATTAGGGAATGGTTTTCAAACCTTCCTCAGTCAAAAGAAAGAGGTTATAAAATTGGAAGATTTTCTTTTAATGTTAAGGGGGGTAGATGTGAAAGTTGCCAAGGAGATGGAGTAATAAAAATTGAAATGCATTTTTTACCAGATGTTTTTGTTGAATGTGATGTTTGTAAAAGTAAAAGATATAATAGAGACACTCTTGAAATAAAATTTAAAGAAAAAAACATTGCTGATATTTTAGATATGACTGTTGATGAAGGTCTAAATTTCTTTAAAGCAATACCTAATATAAGAACAAAATTTGAAACACTTAAAAAAGTAGGTCTCGGTTATATTAAGATAGGTCAATCCGCAACAACATTATCTGGAGGTGAGGCTCAACGAATTAAGTTAGCTAAAGAATTATCGAAAAGATCAACAGGACAAACTCTTTATATTTTAGATGAGCCAACCACAGGGCTTCATTTTGAAGATGTAAGAAAATTACTGGATGTTTTACATGAATTTGTTGATAAAGGAAATACAGTAATTGTAATTGAACATAATTTAGAAGTTATAAAAACTGCTGATCACATAATTGATTTAGGTCCAGAAGGAGGTGATAAAGGAGGAAAAATTATTGCCGAAGGTTCGCCTGAAATGTTAGTTGTTAAATATAAAAATAGTTATACAAGTCAATTTTTACATGAAATATTAAGAATTGAAGACAGAAGAAAAAGAAAGACTTTACAAAAATAATTTTTTCTTCATTATTTAAGCATTATGAGCAATCCTTTAGAATCTTTAACAAAAACTGTAATTATAGGAATCTTATTAACAATAATTATGGTCTGCATTTTAAATACAATATAATTAAAAAAATATGGATCTTTTTGGAACAGAATATCTAGCTTTTTTTTCAAGGTTGTTACATGTTCTAAGTGGTGTGATGTGGATTGGCTTGCTATGGTATTTTAATTTTGTTCAAATTCCTTCAATGCCAAATATTCCCGATGATCAAAAACCAGCAATTAGTAAAGTAATTGCACCAAAAGCTTTATTTTGGTTTAGATGGGCCGCATTAGCTACTATATTAACTGGTCTTTCAACTGCTCATTTAAATGAATATCTTTTAAATGCTTTATCTCTTGGAATGATAGATGGTAGCACGAAAACACATATGGCAATTGGTATTGGAATGTGGTTGGGTATAATAATGGCTTATAATGTTTGGATGATTATTTGGCCAAATCAAAAAATTGCACTAGGTATTATAAATACAAATCCAGATCAAAAACCAATTGCTGCAAGAAAAGCAATGCTGTTCTCAAGAACAAATACTGCGCTTTCAATACCTATGTTATATGCTATGGTTTCTGCCCAAAATTTGTCTTATTAATTCTTAATTGGAAAAAGTAAAGTTCCAACATTTCAACCTTCAGTCATTAATATATTGATTGTTCTACATGCAGCGCCTGTATCCATAGTTTCTATTTGAATGAATTTTTATCTTTTATCTACTTTTAAATATGTCAACAATGGAGATGCTAAATATAAAGATGAATAAGTTCCAATCACAACTCCCCATATTAAAGCAATAATAAAACTTGAAATAACATTTCCACCAAAAATAAACAACGCAAATAAAGCTAACAATGTAGTTATACTAGTAGTTAATGTTCTAGAAAGAGTGTCGTTTAAAGATATATTAATTACTTCGTCGAATGAAATTTGCTTATATTTTCTAGTATTTTCTCTTATTCTGTCATAAATAACAACTGTATCATTAATTGAGTAACCAGCAATTGTTAGGACAGCGGCAACAGTAGCTAAATTAAATTCAAATTGTAGAATAGAAAAGAAACCTAAGGTCAAAAAAACGTCATGTATTAAAGCAATAATAGCTCCAACTGCATAATTCCATTCAAATCTTAACCAAATATAAATTAAAATTCCAAATAGAGCGAATAAAACTGCAATTGTTCCGTTTTTAACAAGTTCCTTACCAACTTTTGGACCAACATATTCTGTCCTTCTGTATTCAATATTTTTAGAAGAAAAATTATCTTTAATCTTTTTAATTGCTGTTAATTGATTTTGTTCATCTCCTTTTTGTCTTTGTACTCTTATAGCGAGATCATTAGTATTGTTTATATTCTGTAACTGAATCTCTCCTAAATTTAAATTATTTAATTCTTTTCTAATATTATTTAAATTAATTTTTTCATCATTAAATCTAGCTTCAATTAGAATTCCGCCAGTAAAATCAATTCCAAAATTTAAACCTTTTAAAAAAACAAAAAACAATGACATTAAAAAAAATAAAGTTGAAAATAATAAAGTAATTTTCTTTATATTCATAAATTTAAAATTTGTTTTATCAGGAATAATTTTTATAAGCGCCATTTTTTTTTTATAAATTAATTTTCTCAGGTTGGGTCTTTTTTAACCAAATTATTATTAAAATTCTTGTGAACATAATTGCTGTAAACATTGATGTTAATATTCCAAAAGATAAGGTAACAGCAAAACCTTTTACAGGTCCAGAACCTATTCCAAACAACATTATAGCTGCAATCAATGTAGTTACATTTGCATCAATAATTGTTTTTAATGCCTCTTTGTAACCAATGTCTATTGAGGCTATAGATGAATAACCTAATTTAATTTCTTCTTTTATTCTTTCGAAAATAAGTACATTGGCATCTACAGCCATTCCGATAGTTAAAACAATACCAGCAATACCAGGTAACGTCAAAGTTGCTTTAATTAATGTTAAAATTGACAATAAGATAATTAAGTTAAAGATTAATGCTATATTTGCAAAAATACCAAATAGACCATAAACCAAAGTCATAAAAATAATTATTAATATAAATCCTAATATGCAGGCAAGTTTTCCAGATTCTATAGAATCAATACCAAGGCTTGGTCCAACTGATCTTTCTTCTAATATTTTTAATGGTGCTGGTAAGGCCCCTGCTCTTAAAAGCATAGATAAATCCGTTACTTCTTGAAATGTGTATTGACCAGTTATGATTCCTCTCCCACCCGTGATTGGTTCTCTTATATTTGGAGCACTAATAACTTTATTATCTAGAATAATTGCTAACCTATTACCAACATATTTTTTTGTAATATTTCCGAATCTTCTTCCTCCTTTATTATTAAATTGAAAAGATACAACTGGTGCATTATTTTCTAAAGATGGAGCAGCATTAGTTAACATTTCACCGGATATTTTATTTTTTTTTTTTATAGCATAAAGCACTGGGCTACCATCTGGATAAGTTAATTTATCAGATGGCAAGATTATAATACCTGGTTTTGTCTTTCCTAATTTCAATTCTTCAATAGAAAAATCTTCGTCTACAATTTGAAAACTTAATTTTGCTGTTTGTCCTAATAGATTTTTTAATCTTTCTGGATCAGTTATACCAGGCAATTCTAAAAGTATCCTGTTCTTTCCTTGTTGTTGAATAGTTGGTTCTTTAGTTCCAAACTCATCTACACGCCTTCTAACAACTTCAATTGATTGCAAAATAGCAATTTTTTCAATATTTTTTAATTTTTGAGGTAAAAATCTTATTTTAAAGATGTCATTCTCAATAGTATTGAATTGGATATCATTTGAAAACTTATTTAAATTCTCAATTAAAATTGCCTCTTTATTTTTATCTTTTAAATTTATAAAAATATCTTTTTCATCAATATTGAAATCTGAATATGAGATTTTCTTTTTTCTTAACATTAGTCTAATTTCATCTGCTAAAGAATTCAAATTCTCTTTAATTACAGATTCTGTATCAACTTCTAAAAGTAAATAAGAACCACCTTGTAAATCTAAACCTAGAACTATTTGTTCATTAGGTAAGAAAGATGGAAATTTACTTAATGTTGTGGATTTAACAAAATTAGGAACAGAAAATAATATTCCTAATATACTAAATAGAATAACTATAAATACTTGCCATTTTTTTAATTGAACCATTAATAAAAATACTATTTATTTTTTTCTGTTGTTATATTATTAACCAAACCTAAAATTGATGATTTTTCTATATTAATATTAACTCCGTTAGAGATATTAACTTCAACAATTTCAGTTTTTTTATCAGAATTTGGAATTGGTTTATCTATAAATTTAATAATTTTACAATATATACCAGCAGAAGTAATAACTTCATCTCCTTTTTTTAAGTTATTACGCATAACATCTAAATCCTTCATTTTTTTTTGTTGAGGTCTTATTAAAAGAAAATAAAAAACAACAAATATTAAAATTAATGGAGAAAGATTTATTAAAGTTTCATTCATAATTTAAATAATAAAAATATTTTTTTAAATAGTACATACTTTTTATTAAAAGTGAAAACTTTAATTTATTTTATTGAATACCAGATTGCATCGGTACAAATCTAACTTTCCAATATCTCTTTATTTTAATACTATTATTCTTTTTTTTAATAGTTGTAATATATTGAGATGATTTATGAACAAGCGGTAAAACAAAAATTCCATTATCAGAAAGTTGTTTTAAAATATTTTTTGGGATTGTATTAGTGACAGCTGTTAATATTATTCTATTAAAAAAAAATTTTGCTGGCCATCCCTTTTTACCATCTCCATGATAAAAAACTATATTTTTGATGCTCAAGTTTTTTAAAACTTCTTTTGAATTTTCATGCAATTCCTTAAACCGTTCAATAGTATAAACTCTTTTAAATAAATTTGATAAAATTGCAGTTTGATAACCTGAGCCAGTTCCAATTTCTAAAACATTACATGATTCATCAGGTTCCAAAAGTTCTGTCATTTTAGCTACAACTGCAGGCTGACTTATAGTTTGATTACAAGAAATTGGCAATGCATCATTTTTATAAGCTTTAAAAGATAGTTCTTTATCAATAAACTTTTCCCTTGGAAGTTTTTCAATAGATGATAGAACTGCTCTATCTGTTATTCCATATTTTCTTAATTCCAAAATTAAATTGATTTTTCTTAGTTTTTCTGACAAATGTTAACTATAACCTCTCTTGATTATTCATATATTTTTTTAAAACATCTGGAATTGTTACTGACCCATCTTTATTCTGATAATTTTCTAAAATTGCAATCATTGTTCTTCCAATAGCTAAAGAGGAACCGTTTAGCGTGTGTACATATTCATTGATTTTTTTTTCATTTTTAAATCTTGCATTAATTCTTCTGGCTTGAAAATCTCCGCAATTTGAAATGCTTGAAATCTCCATGTATTTTTTTTGGCTAGGAACCCAAACTTCAATATCATAAGTTTTTTTTGATGCAAAACCCACTTCTCCTGAACATAATTTACAAATTCTATAATGAAGATTAAGTTTTTTTAGAATTTTTTCAGCAACTGATAAAAGATATTCATGTTCTTTAATAGATTCCCCAGGAGTGGTAATAGAAACAAGCTCAACTTTATCAAACTGATGTTGTCTTTTAAGACCCCTTGTGTCTTTACCAGCTGCTCCAGCTTCAGATCTAAAACATGGTGATAAACACGTATAACGAAGTGGTAATGTTTTAATATCTAGAATTTTATCCCTTACTAAATTTACCAAAGTAACTTCACTTGTAGGAATAAGCCATAAATTTTCTCTTGTTTTAAATATATCCGAATCAAATTTTGGTAATTGACCAGTACCAAATAATGATTTATCATTAACTAACAAAGGTGAATGAATTTCTTTAAATTTTCCTTCAAAAATATTTACATCAAGCATAAAAGTACCTAGTGCTCTTTCCAACATTGCTAAATTACCTTTAAGGAAAACAAATCTTGAACCTGAAACTTTTGAAGAAGTCTCAAAGTCTAATAATTCTAATTTTTCACCAATATCAACATGGTCTAAAACCTTAAAATCAAATTTATTAATTTCACCAAATTTTCTTAATTCTTTATTATGATTTTCGCTATTTCCTTCAGGAACATCCTCTTCTAAGAAATTTGGCAATGCTATAAGTTCATTAAATAATTTCTTATTATTTGTATTAGATTCCTCTTGTAATTTATTAATCTTTTTTTTTAATATCTTTACTTCTTCAACTAATTTTTTTTTTTCTGATTTATTGTCTGAATTTCCAATTTTTTTTGATATTAGGTTTCTTTTTTCAAGTAGTTCTTCTAAATTTACTAATGAATCAGATCTTAATTTACTTAAATTAGTTAATTTGTTTGCAATAGGTTTAATGCCTCTTTTTGCAAATAATTTATCTGCTTTTTCAGGGTTAGAAACAATCCATTTAATATCTAACATATTTTTTATTTAATTATTAATTATATCAAAAATTATTTTTTGTTTTTTCTAAAAAATTTAGAAATAAAAACAGATAATTCATATAAAAAAATTATAGGTAATGCCAAGCCAATTTGAGATATAACATCAGGAGGTGTAATAACTGCAGCAATAATAAATATTAAAACAATTACATATTTCCTATATTTTGATAGATTTTCATAGGTTGTGACTCCCAATATAGTTAACAAAAAAATAAAAACTGGTAGTTGAAACGCTAAACCAAAAGCAAAAATTAATTTTAATATTAGAGAAAGATATTCATTTACTTTAGCTTCTAATTGTACTTTTAAATTTTGATCAGGAAAAAAAGTCTCAAAGTTTATAAAAAAATCCCATGCTAAAGGGATAATGAAATAATAAACAACTAAGAAACCTAATATGAACATTAGAGGAACAAGCAAAAGAAAAGGTACAATTATTTTTTTTTCTTTTTTTAGTAAACCAGGTGCAACAAACATCCAAACATGATAAATAAAAATTGGCAAAGAAAAAACAAATCCAACTATTAAAGATAATTTAATATAATTAAAAAAAACTTCGGCTAATCCTGTATAAATTAATCGTTTATTATCATTATTTGCAATTGTTTCTGAAAAGGGTTGTGTTAAAAAACTAAAAATATTTTCTACAAAAAAGTAAGAAATTAGAAAAAAAAATAAATAAAATATTGAACAAAATAACAGTCTATTTCTAAGTTCCGTTAAATGTGAAACTAATGACATTTTTTTTTGAATTTTTTGTGAAATCAATTTATTTTAATTTTTTTTTTTCTTTAATTCTTTTTAATTCTTTTTCTATTTCTAATATATCCTTATTTCTTTTTTTAAATTCTTTAACATAAATACTTTGATTTATTTCATCCATAAAAGTAGATAGCATATTTTTGAATTTTAAAAAAAGACTAATGATTTTTTTTAGAATTAACGGAGCCTCTTTCGGTTCTATAAAAACAAAAATAACAACAACTAAAATTACAAATTCAGCCCAACCAATATTAAACATTTTTAAAAGTTAAATTATTTTTTATCTTTTTTTGAGTCTTCTTTAATAGTTGAACGTAAAGTTTTAATACCTTTGCCTATTTGTTTAATAACAACAGGCAATTTTCCTGCTCCAAAAAGAATAAGAATAATAACTAATATTAATACTATCTGCCAAATACTTAAACCCATTTTTAATCCTTATTAATTATAATAATATATTTTACACGTTAAAAATAAATGTGTATTTTTTATTAATACTAATATAGCAAATTTTATTTTTAGGAGGAAAGAATTTACCAGAAATTTTTATATGGATGTGTTTAGAAAAATTCTTATTTCTTACATCTAAATGTAACATTGTATTCTGACCAATCTCCTTAATTGCCATAATTTTACCCTTAACTAAATTATTTTTTTTATTCTTATTTCTTTTTATATCAAATGATTCAGACCTAAAAATTATTTCAACGTTTGAATTTTCTCTGAATTTTGGGACTTCTATTTCACCAAATATAGTAGCAACTTTACTTTT
>CAZEYC010000005.1:0-15396 GCA_964516965.1 uncultured Alphaproteobacteria bacterium
CCAAACGCACTTCCTCCGTGTCCATCACCATCACAATCTGCATAATATTCCTGATACATTGCAGTTCCATTTAATACGCCGTCACATCCTATTTCCATAGCAATTGCAACATCAGAAGCTGTTCCTACTCCAGCATCAACAATTACTGGTATTTTCGAATTTTCAACAATTAATCTTAGATTGTATTTATTTTGGATACCCATTCCAGTTCCTATCGGTGCAGCCAAAGGCATTATTGCGGCACAACCAACATCCTGTAATTTTTTACAAACTATTGGGTCGTCACTACAGTAAGGCAAAACAATAAAATTATCTTTTACAAGCTCTTTAGCAGCAGGAATTAAATTTTCAGTATCAGGTAATAGATTTTCATCATTGGCTATAACTTCTAGTTTTACAAAATTTGTTTGCAAGACTTCTCTTGCAAGTTTAGCCGTTAGAATTGCTTCTTTGACTGTATAACATCCTGCTGTATTAGGAATAATAAAAAAATCTTTTTTTAGAATATCTAGAATATTTTCATCGTGTTTTTTTAAACTTATTCTACGTATTGCAACAGTAACAACTTCAGTATTGCTAGCTTTAAGGGATTCAAGCAAAACTTGTTGATTGGGATATTTAGAAGTTCCCATAATCAATCTTGACTTAAATTTTTTTTTTCCAATTGACAAAAAGTCTTTCACTTTAACCGCCTTTCAAAGGATGTACTATTTCTATTATATCTCCTGATTTTATTTTATAGTTCTCCCAATAAAGTTTCTGTATAACTTTTTCATTTACCGCAATAGCAATTTTTTTATTATTAAAATTTATATCAATTTCATTTAGCATTTTTAATAAAGTATCAGATTTTATAGAAAAATCCTTACCATTTATTTTTAGTTTTTTCTTCATCTAATTTAAAAAAAATCTATCAGGTTGAAAATTTTGGAATTCTTTTAATAATTTTCCATGTAAAAAATAATCTTTTACCGCCAGTGAAGTTAAAGGTGCTAAAAGAATGCCGTTTCTATGATGACCGGTTGCAAAAATTAAACCTTTCAATTTTTTTGATGGACCAACTATAGGAGCATCATCTCTTGATGTTGGTCTTAAACCGCACCAAGATTCAACTATTGGCAAATCTTCAATTCCTGGAACCATTTCCCTAGCTGATTTTAGTAATTGAAAAATTCCACCAGCGGTTATTGTTTTATCATATCCTTGTTCTTCAACTGTTGAGCCTATAATTAAATCCGAATTTTTTCTAGGCACTAAATAAATATTATTTCTTAACAAAACATGTCTAATTAAAGGTTCATTTTTATTCATTTTAAGACATATCATTTGTCCTTTTAATGGGCGAATTGGCATTTTCTTTTCTGAAATATTTTTAATTTTATTTGTCCATGCTCCTGAACAAACAATCACTTTATTAGATTTTATAATTGATTTATTAGTTTTAACAGCAACAACTTGATTTTTTTTACTTATTATTTCTTTTACTTCAGTATTTTCTTCAACAAAACATTTATTTTTATTTTTTTTTATTATTTTTATTAAAGCGTCTAAAACAAAACGATTATTTACTTGATGATCTTTTTTAGAAAAAATTCCTGATACTACATTAGCTGAAACATAAGGTTCCTTAATTCTTATTTCATCACCATTTAACCATTTTAGATTAATTTTATTTTTTTTAAAAAAATTTAAGTTTGATTTAAGTTTATTATCTTCATCAAAATCACAAGCTAACATAATAGAGCCATCTTTTTTATATTCTATATTCGTTCCTGAAACCATTTCTAATTCTTGAGCAAATTTAGGCCATGCTAGTTGCCCTTTAACCAAAAGAGGAAAAAGTTTTTCTTCTCCTGGTTCTGATTCCATTCTCCCTGCTAACATTCCTGCTGCTGCCAAACTTGCTTCTTTTCCTAGCTTTTTTTTATCTAAAATTAATACTTTTTCACCAATTTGAATCAATTTCCAAGCAATTGATAATCCTATTATTCCACCACCTATAATTAAAACCATTGTTGTAAATCAAAGTTCTGTTAAATTAATAATATACAATTATATTATTACAGATGGATTATAAAAAATTTTTTTTTAATAGTATTAATGATCTTAAAAAAAAAGGTGAATACAGGATTTTTAAAGATATAGGTAGAGTTTCCGGTTCGTTTCCAGTAGCAAAAAATAATGATTTAAAGAAAGATAACAATATTATTGTTTGGTGTAGTAATGACTATTTAGGAATGGGTCAACATCCATTTGTCCTTGAAGCAATTGAAAGAGCTATGCACGAAGTTGGAGCTGGCTCAGGGGGCACAAGAAATATTTCTGGTACAAACAGTTATCATATTTTATTAGAGCAAGAAATAAGTAATATTCATAAAAAGGATTCTGCTTTATTATTTACATCTGGCTATGTTGCAAACCAATCTTCAATAAGTGTTCTTGGGTCAAAACTTAAAAATTGTATAATTTTTTCAGACGAAAAAAACCATGCATCTATTATCAATGGTATTAAAAGTAGCAAAGCAGAAAAAAAAATATTTAAACATAATAATATAACTCACTTA
Source organism: uncultured Alphaproteobacteria bacterium (assembly GCA_964516965.1). GTDB lineage: Bacteria > Pseudomonadota > Alphaproteobacteria > CAYNCC01. The sequence continues at coordinate 2,565 of CAZEYC010000005.1, forward strand.
GAAAGTCTTTTAAAAGAAGTTGATATTTCTAGACCTAAAATAATTATATTTGAATCTGTTTATTCTATGGATGGTGATTTTACTCCTATTAAGAAAATTGTTGATCTTGCAAAAAAATATAATGCTTTAACCTATCTTGATGAAGTTCATGCAGTTGGATTATATGGTGAAAACGGCGGTGGTGTTGCTGAAGAACAAAACATTATGAATGAAATTGATATAATTAATGGAACCCTAGCTAAAGCATTTGGATTAATGGGTGGGTATATATCTGCATCAAAAACAATTATTGACTTTATTAGATCTTTTTCACCAGGTTTTATTTTTACTACTTCATTACCACCGGCAATTGCTTCTGGAGCCATAGCGAGTATTAGATATATTAAACATAACAATGAACTAAGAAAAAAATTAATGGAAAAATGCTTAATTATTAAAGAAAAATTATTACATTCTAATATTCCTTTTATAAAGACTAAAAGTCATATAATACCTATTATTATAGGCGACACTGTATTATGTAAAAAAGCATCTGATGAATTATATGAAAAACATAAAGTTTATCTTCAACCCATAAATTATCCAACAGTTCCAAGAGGTGAAGAAAGATTAAGAATAACTCCTACTCCACTTCATACAGACACAATGATAGATGATTTAATTTATGCTTTAAAATTAACTTGGAAAAAATTAAAACTTAAACATGCAGCTTAAAAAAAGATGATTATATTCAATAAACGTTCTATTAACATTTAAAAAATTTTAAAATGAGCAAATCAACATTAATGAAGAATAAAAAAGGTTTAGTAATGGGAGTAGCTAATGAAAGATCCATTGCATGGGCCATAGCAAAAAAACTAAGAGAAGCAGGAGCAGAAATAGCTTTAACCTATCAAGGTGAAGCGTTAAAAAAAAGAATTTACCCCTTAGCAAAAAAAATTAATTCAAAAATAGTTTTAGAATGTGATGTTGAAAATGAGAAAGAAATAGCAGAAACTTTTAAAAAAATAAATGATAAATGGGATAATCTAGATTTTGTTTTACATGCTATTGCATTCTCTGATAAAGATGAATTAAAAGGTAAATATTTGGATACAAGTAAAGAAAATTTTAAAAAAACAATAGATATTTCTTGTTTTTCTTTTACAGCAACTGCTAGAGAAGCTTCTAAAATTATGAAAAATGGGGGTTCTTTGTTAACCCTTTCATATTTTGGTTCAGAAAGAGTAATGCCACATTATAATGTAATGGGCATTGCTAAAGCTGCTTTGGAAACAAGTATTAAATATTTAGCAAAAGATTTAGGTCCAAATAAAATAAATGTAAATGCTTTATCACCTGGTCCAATAAAAACATTAGCGTCATCTGCTATTGGAGATTTTAATTATATTTTAAAATGGAATGAACAAAATTCTCCTTTAAAAAGAAATATAACAGCTGATGAAATTGCAGGTTCGGCTCTTTATTTATTAAGTGATCTTTCAACTGGAGTTACTGGTGAAATTCATCATGTAGATTCTGGATATAACATAATAGGAATGAAGGATGAAAGCTCTCCAGATATTCCTAATAATTATTAGAAAAATGCCTGGAAATAGTTTTGGTCAAATCTTTAAATTTAGCACTTGGGGTGAAAGTCATGGGCCAGCCATTGGTTGCACAGTTGATGGCGTGCCATCAAAAATTAAAATAAAAGAAGAAGACATTCAAATCTATTTAAATGAACGAAAGCCAGGGTCAAATAAATTTGTTACCCAAAGAAAAGAAAAAGATAAAGTAAAAATATTATCTGGATTATTTGAAAATCAAACAACTGGGGCGCCAATATCTTTTATTATCTACAATCAAGATCAAAGATCTAAAGATTATAAAAAATTAAAAAATATTTTTAGACCAGGACATGCTGATTATACTTATGATAAAAAATATAAAATTCGAGATCACAGAGGTGGTGGAAGATCCTCTGCTAGGGAAACAGCTATGAGAGTTGCTGCTGGAGCTATTGCAAGAAAAATTCTTTCAGCTGAACTTGGCAAAAAGTTTTACATAAGAGGTGCTTTGATACAATTAGGATCTCTTCACATAAACAGGAATAATTGGGATTGGAATTTTGTTAAAAAAAATCCTTTTTGGTGCCCTGATAAGAACATAGTTGATGTTTGGGAAAAATATTTACTTGAAGTAAGAAAAAATGGTTCATCTGTTGGTGCTATTATTGAATTAGAAGCAGGGGGTGTGCCTGTTGGCTTAGGCGAACCAGTGTATGACAAACTAGATGCTGATATTGCTAAAGGATTAATGAGTATTAATGCTGTAAAAGGTGTAGAAATTGGAAGTGGTTTTGCTTCTGCTTTCATACCCGGTGAACAAAGTTCAGACGAAATGTTAATGAAAAATGGTAAAATTGAATTTCTTTCTAATAATTCAGGAGGAGTGCTAGGAGGAATATCTTCAGGACAAAAAATATTAACAAGATTTGTTGTTAAACCAACAAGCTCTATTCTAAAAAAAAGAAAAACAATAACTAAAAGTAAAACAAATACAAAAGTATCTGTTGGAGGAAGACACGATCCTTGCGTAGGTATTAGAGCAGTGCCAATTGGAGAAGCTATGCTAGCATGTGTTCTTGCTGATCACTATTTAAGAAATAAAATCTATCAATTTTAATTTTTTAAGCCAAAGTATTATCAATTTCTTTTTCTTTGCTACTACCTAAAGATTGTAGTGCTACGTGAACTATATCTTTTGCTAAGAGATTAGCTTCTTCATATTGATCCTCTGGCTTACCATGAGGTAAAAACTTATCAGGGAAAAATAAAGATCTAAATTTTAAACCACTTTCTAATATTCCTTGTTCAGATAAAAATTTAGTTACATGTGATGCAAATCCTCCTATAGCACCCTCTTCTACAGTAATCAAAATTTCATGATCTAAAGATAATTGTTTAATAAGTTTTGTATCAAGTGGTTTGCAAAATCTTGCATCTGCTACTGAAGTTGATAATCCTTTTGCATTTAAAATTTCAGCAGCTTTTATACATTCATATAATCTAGCACCATAAGATAATATTGCTATTTTAGTACCTTCTTTTAATATTCTGCCCTTACCAATTTCAAGAGGAACTCCTTCCTCTGGCATTTGAACTCCAATTCCATCTCCTCTTGGATATCTGAAAGCACATGGACAATCATCAATTTTAGCTGCTGTAGCTACCATATGCATTAGTTCAGACTCATCTGAAGGAGCCATAAGAATAAAACCAGGTAAACAACCCAAATAAGTTATGTCAAAAGAACCTGCATGAGTAGCTCCATCTGCTCCGACCTGACCAGCTCTATCCATTGCAAAGCGAACTGGTAATTTTTGAATTGCAACATCATGAACAACTTGATCATAAGCTCTTTGTAAAAAAGTAGAATATATTGTAGCAAAAGGTTTAAGACCTTCTGTAGCTAATCCAGCAGCAAATGTAACAGCATGTTGCTCAGCAATGCCTACATCAAAACATCTGGTTGGGAATTTTTTTTCAAAGATATCTAGACCCGTTCCAGAAGGCATAGCAGCAGTTATTGCTACAATCTTTTTATCTTTTTTGGCCTCGCTTATTAAACTATTGGCATAAACTTTTGTATAAGATGGTGCTTTTGATTCAGATTTTTGTTGCTGACCTGTAGCTACATCAAATTTATTAACTCCATGATATTTATCATCTGATAATTCTGCTGGTTTATAACCTTTACCCTTTTTTGTTACACAATGGATTATTATTGGACCATCTTTATATTTTTTAGCATTTGTTAAAACTGGAATTAAATGATCTAAATTATGTCCATCAATTGGTCCTATATAAAAAAAACCTAATTCTTCAAAAAGAGTCCCTCCTGTAACAATGCCTCTTGCAAATTCTTCAGCTTTTTTTGCAGCAGTTCCTAATCTTTTTGGAAATGATTTAGCTAATTGACCACCTATATGTTTAAAAGATTGATATGTACCTGAAGAAATAATCCTTGATAAATAATTGCTAAGTGCTCCAACAGGTGGGGCAATGGACATATCGTTATCATTTAGAATAACAACTAATTTTGATTTTTCTGAGCCAGCATTGTTCATTGCTTCATATGCCATACCTCCGCTCATAGCTCCATCTCCTACAACACAAACTACATTGTTGTTTTTCTTTTGCAAATCTCTTCCAATAGCCATTCCTAAACCTGAAGACATGGCAGTAGAGGCATGTGCAGCGCCAAAAGGATCGTATTCACTCTCAGTTCTTTTTGTAAAACCATAAAGACCATTCTTTTGTCTTAGTGTTCTAATCTTATCTCTTCTACCAGTTAGGATTTTATGAGGATATGCTTGATGTCCTACGTCCCATATAAGTCTATCTTTAGGAGTATTAAAAACATAATGAATTGCAACTGTAAGTTCTATAACTCCTAAACTAGCACCTAAATGTCCGCCAGTCGTAGAAACAGCATCTACAGTTTCATTTCTTAATTCTAAAGCAACTTGAGTTAATTTATTTTTACTAAGTTTTCTTAAATCTGAAGGAAATTTTATTTTATCTAATAACGGTGTTGATGTTTCCATTTGCTGCAGTAATAAAAAGATTCAATTCTATTATATTTATTTATTTCTTTCTACAATAAATTTTGCTATATCACGTAAAATATCTGCTTTATCATCAAATATTTCTAGATGTTTAATAGCTTGATTAGACAAATATTCTGCTTGTTTCTCAGCTCTTTCTTTACCCATTATAGATACAAATGTTGGTTTACCAAATTTTTCATCTTTCTTAACTGCTTTTCCAATATTCTTTTTTTTTCCTACAATATCTAATAAATCATCTTTAATTTGAAATGCTAATCCAATATCATGAGCATATCCTTGTAAAGCGAATCTGTCTTTCTGCTCTGCTCTTCCCAATACAGCACCAGAATTACATGCAAAACCTATAAGTGCCCCTGTTTTTAATCTTTGAATACGTGTAATTACACCAATATTTAAATTTTTATTTTGACCTTCAAGATCCATCATTTGTCCACCAACCATACCATTTGAACCAGCAGCTTTTGAAAGTTCTAAAATAAGTTCACATCTAATCTTTGGATCGCTATGAGTTAATGCATCTGATAGAACTTGAAAAGCTAGAGTTAATAGTGAATCGCCAGTTAATATAGCAATAGCTTCATTAAATTTTTTATGTGTCGTCGGAATTCCTCTTCTTAAATTATCATTATCCATGGCTGGTAAATCATCATGAACTAATGAATAACAGTGAACCATTTCAATTGCAGCAGCAACTCTTAAAGCCCTTTTTTTATCTACATCAAATAACTCTGAAGTTTTTAAAACTAAAAAAGGTCTTAATCTTTTTCCTGAAGATAGAATTGAATATTCAATTGCATCAAAAAGTTTTTTTTCCAATCCTTTCCCTTTAGACAAGTATGATTTAAGTTCTTTATTAACTTCTTCTTGGGAGTTTTCTAACTCTAACTTTAATTTTTTCAAGGCATTTCCTCATTATTAGAAAAAATTTTCTTTTTTGTTATCTTAATTTCTTCAATTTTTTTTTTTGCCTCTTGTAATTTATTTTCACAATGTTCAGTTAAAGCTAAACCTCTTTCATATAATTTAACTGCTTTTTCTATTGAGGGATTGCCATCTTCATAATCATTGGTAATTATTTCTAGTTCTTCCAGAGCTTTTTCAAAAGACATTTGTTTTATATCTTCTTGATTTATCTTATTTTTCATAAAATTAACCCTTTTAAATGAGCTAAACAACTTTCCTTTAAAGCGTTAATATTATAACCACCTTCTAATGAAGAAACTATTCTTCCGTTACAATTTTTTTCTGCAAATACTTTCAATTGTTTTGTAATCCAAAAAAAATCTTCATCAATTAATCTAAAATCAGCCAAAGGATCGTCTTTATGTGCGTCGAAGCCTGCAGAAATAAAAATCATATCTGGTGAAAATTTTTTTAAATTAGGAAATATAATATTTTCGTAAGATTTTTTAAATAATATGCTATCTGTGCCCGCAGGCAAAGGAACGTTAACTATATTATTATATGCACCTGTTTCTTCCTTGTATCCTGTTCCAGGAAAGATTCCTTCTTGGTGGGTAGAAGCATAAAACATATTTGGATCGTTCCAAAATTTTTTTTGTGTACCGTTTCCGTGATGAACATCAAAGTCTATAACGGCACATTTGTTTAATTTAAATTTTAATTTTGCATAGTAAGCTGCAATAGCAATGTTATTAAATAAACAAAATCCCATTGCTTTATTAGATTCGGCATGGTGTCCAGGGGGTCTTATAGGACAAAATGCATTACTAAATTTTTTTTCAAGAATTATATCGACAGCATTACATACTGAAGCAACAGCTTTAAATGCAGATTTTAAACTATCTGGGCTTAAAATAGTATCTGGATCAAGATTAAAAGAACCCTTTGCAGGAATATTATTTATTATATTTTGTACATAATTTTTGGAATGAACCAAATAAATATTATTTAAATCAACATCATAACTATCAATCCATTTCCATTCTTTTTTACTATTTTTTTTAATCGTATTGAAAATACTTATTAATCTATTCTGATTTTCAGGATGATTGAATCCAGGATCATGTAGAATACAATCTTTATGTGTTACAATAGCAGTAGACATATAAAATTTAATTTATCTTAATATTACTTTTACTAAAATATTTATAATAAAACCAATTATGAAAAAATTAATAGTATTCATTTGGATTGTTTTCATTCTAACTATTAATAATAACATTAATAAGTTAGAGGCAAATACAGAAAAGTTACCTATTGTTACTATTGAGAAAGTAAAGAAAGCATTTATAAGTGAGTCTTTTATAGTTACAGCTAGAGTAGCCCCTTTTGAAAGTGATGTTGTTTCAGTAAAAAGTTTTGGACCTATTGAAACAGTTTATGTTGAAGTAGGAGATTATATTAAACAAGGAGAAGTTTTATTAAAGATTGAAAATGACGAGTTAGAGGCTGATAAAAACAACAAAGAAGGTGAACTCTCTGAAAGTTTAGCAAGACTTGAATTAGAAGAAAAAAAATTGGAACGTTTAAAATCTTTAATGAAATCGCCTTCTTTTAAAATGGCAGATTATGAAGATCAAATTCAAGTTGTAAAAGCTGCTGAAGGAAACTTAATTAAAATTACATCTCAATACAATAAGACAAAAATTGCTTTTGATGACGCTATTTTAAAAGCACCATATTCTGGATTTGTTTCAAAAAGATTTGTCACTAAGGGAAACTATGTAAATATTGGAACTCCTGTTTTTGAATTAGTTAATAAAAATAAATTTGAGATAGAAGCAAATATTCCTTCAGATAAAATTTCTTTATTAGATCAAAGCAAGGAAGTAAAAATAATTTTACCAAATGGAGATAAATTAAAGTCTATTTTTCGATCTATTGTTCCAAAAGAGAATCCAAATACAAGAACAGTTATTGCAAGATTTTTACCTTTATTTGATATAAAAAAATCTGATTTATTTATAAATCAAAATATTAATTTAGAAATATATTTAAAATCAAAAAAGCAAATTAAAACAATAACTAAAGATGCTATATTAATTAAGAATGGTAACACTGTTGTTTATGTCATAGAAGATAATATTGCAAAGTTAAAATCAGTAAAAACTGGTATTCCGTACCAAGATTCATTTGAAATTATTGAAGGATTAAATGAAGGTGAAAAAATTGTTGTCAGAGGAAATGAAAGATTAATACCTAATCAAAAAGTAAAAATAAAGGAAAATAAATAAATTGGATATTATTAAAAATTGTCTTAAGAGACCAATAATAATTTATTCTTTAATAATATTAATTCTTTTTTCTGGAATTTTATCTCTTTTCAAAATTCCAATTCAACTAACTCCTGATGTAAGAAAACCAGTAATTGAAATAACAACAAATTGGCAAGGAGGATCGCCAAGTGAAGTTGAAAGAGAAATAGTAGTTAAACAAGAAGATGTTCTAAAATCTGTTAAAGGCATGGAAAGAATAAGGAGTAATGCGTATGACAAAAAATCTGAAATAAAATTAGAGTTTAATTCTACAAAAAATTTCCAGACAGCTTTATTAATGACATCGAATGCTTTGGATAGAGTTAGAGGTATGCCAGAAGAAATTATGAAACCAACTATAGAAACTTCTGGTAGTGAAGATTCACCAATAGCATGGATTATGCTAAGACCTATAAAAAAAATCAATAAGTCTATGTCTGAATTTGGAGATTTGGCAGATAATTTAGTTAAAACAGAACTTGAAAAAATTCCAGGTATTTCAAGATCTAATATTTTCGGTGGTAGTAAAACTGAAATGCAAGTTATTGTCGATCCTCAAAGGTTGTCTTTATATAAATTAACTATATCTGATATTGCAACTAGTTTAATGTCTTCTAATATTTCTCTAACAGCTGGAGATGTTGATGAAGGTAAAAGAAAATACTTAATAAGAGCAGAAGGTCAATTAGATAGCCCTGAAAAAATAAGAAAAGTTGTTGTAAAAGTAAACAAAGACGAACAATCACAATTTTCATCTAAGGTGTTTTTAGAAGATGTTGCAGAAGTTAAATACGGAATTAAAGAACCATTTGCGAATATTCGATCATTAGGTAAAGAAGTAATAGCTATAAACTTAGTAAGAGATGTAGGTGTAAATGTGTTAGAAACAATGCAGGAAGTAAAAGCTACAATAAAAAAATTAAACCCTTTATTAAATAAAGAAGGTCTTGAGTTAAAACAAGTTTATGATGAAACTGTTTACATTAATTCTTCAATAAATTTGGTACAACAAAATATAATTGTTGGAGGTTTATTAGCAGCCTTAATATTATTATTATTTTTAAACTCTGCTAGAGCTACACTAGTCATTGCAACTACTATACCTCTAACAATAATTGGAACTTTTGTTGCGATGGCTATCTTAGGAAAATCATTAAATGTAATAAGTTTAGCTGGATTAGCTTTTGCTGTAGGAATGGTTATAGATGCTGCAATTGTTGTTTTAGAAAATATTTTTAGGCACAAAGAAATGGGAAAAAGTGATTATGATGCCTCATTAATTGGTACAAAAGAAGTATGGCAAGCTGTCTTCTTATCTGCATTAACAACAGTTTTAGTGTTTATTCCTTTACTTGTCGTGCAAGTAGAAGCAGGTCAATTATTTAGGGATATTTCTGTAGCTATATGCGTTGCTATTAGCTTATCACTAGTTTTAGCTATAACATTAATCCCGGTTATTTCTAATAAATTAAAACTTTTACAAGTTGATAATAAAAAAAAAATTTGGAAATTTAATACCCCTAAAATATTAAACTCAATTGCTTTAAATTTTTTGTACAAATTTTTTAAATATTTATTATGGGTATTGCCATCAAAAAAAAGAGCGTTAATGACAATTTTTTCAATTATTTTAGTTGCTATTTTTGGAATTTTTTTTCTAGCACCTAAACTTGAATATTTGCCTGAAGGAAATAAAAATTTGGTTTTTGGTGTTTTAATTCCACCGCCAGGATATAATCTTAAAACAACCAGTGAAATTGCTCAAAATATTGAAAATCAAATAAAACCATATTTTGTTTTAGAAGAAGGTGGAAACGCAAATGCAACTGAATATCCTAGAATCAATAATTTTTTCTTTGTTTCAACATCTACAAGAATTTTTATAGGTGCATCTACTGAGGATTCAAACAATATAAAAAAAATTATTCCATTTATGGAAAAGTTAGCTTTTCAAGAATCTGGGACATTAGGTTTTATTAATCAGCCATCTGTTTTTGGAAGAACAGCTGGGGGTAGTAGAAAAATTGATATAAATTTTAGTGGTTCTGAATTAAATGAAATTTTAGATATAGCTAAAAAAGCTTTTTTCATAACAACTAAAGTTTTTTCTGAAAAAACAGGTAGCACGCAAATTACGCCCAAACCAGGTTTAGAGCTTGGTACGCCAGAACTTAGATTTATTCCAGATATGGAAAAATTATCAGAAAATGGCATCACAGTGAAAGAGTTTGCCAATAGTATGGACGCTTTTAATGATGGTTTATGGATAGATGAAATTGTTGCTGATGGTAGAAATATGGATCTAAGAATAATAGGAAAAAAAGATCAAAAAACTAATTTTACTCAACAAATAGCAAATATTCCTATTGTTTCAAAATCTGGAATTACTATACCTATATCATCAGTTTCTGAAAATGAAATTACCTCAAGTGCTGTTTCAATTCGTCATATTAACTTTAAAAGAACGGTTAGTTTGCAAATTAGACCCCCTTCTCAAATTCCTTTAGAAGTTGCAATAAAAACATTAGATGATGCAGTTGTAAAAGGTTTGAGTGATGAAGCGTTTGAAAAAGGGATTTCAATAAATTTATCAGGGACAGCTGATAAATTATCGCAAACATTGGACTCGATGTCATTAACAATTGGTATTGCCTTAATTTTAGTTTTCTTAAGTTTGGCCATTCTTTTAGAGAGTTTTATTTTACCACTAGTCATTATGATTGCCGTTCCTCTTGCAACAGCAGGAGGTTTTATTGGCCTAAAAATTCTTAATCTGTTTACGTATCAAGCTCTAGATATGTTAACATTACTTGGATTTCTAATTTTAATAGGAATAGTGGTTAATAACTCAATTTTATTAGTGCTACAAACTGTAGATTTAATTAGACAAAAGAAAATATCTAAAATAGATGCAATTTTTGAATCTGCAAGAACAAGGGTGAGACCAATTTTTATGTCTACATTAACTAGTATATTTGGAATGTTCCCATTAGTGTTGTTTCCCGGTGCTGGCTCAGAATTATATAAAGGTTTGGGTTCAGTTGTCATTGGCGGATTATTTTTTTCAGCTATTTTGATTTTAATAATTGTACCCGCTTTATTAACTTTAGCCATTAATGAAAATAAAATAATTAAAGACTCTTACATATAGAAATTATAAAAACATTATCTTTTTTAACTAAACTTTGAAATAAGCAATTTTTAACTTCACATAATGCCTTAAAATCTTTTATTGCTTGAGGATCAGTAGTTAAAATCTCTAATATATCTCCAGTATTTAATTTTTTTATTATCTTCTCTGCTTTTAATACTGGTATAGGACATCTCAAACCTTTAACATTTAAAATTCTTTTCATAATAAAAAAAAATAATTAAAAACTTGAAATTATCTACCATTTAAGGAAAAATTATATATAAAAATGCTAATTAGAGATATATTAAAAAATAAAGGCAATAAAGTGTTCACAGCTTCTCAAGATACTACTATTGGTGAAATTTCTAGCACTCTAGCAAAAGAAAATATCGGCGCAATAGTTATAACTGAAGGTGATACAGTTATAGGGATATTATCTGAAAGAGATATTGTAAAAGGTTTCACTCTACATAATGAATCTGTTAGAAATACTAAAGCTAAAGATTTAATGACAAAAAATGTAATTACCTGTGCACCAGAAAATTCAAGTGAAGAATTACTTGATTTGATGGTAAAAAAACATTTTAGACATATGCCGGTTATCGAAAAAGATAAATTGATTGGAGTAATAAGCATAGGTGATTTAGTAAAAGATCGAACTAAAAGATTAAAAAAAGAAATTGATCATTTAAAAAAATATGTAACTAAATCTTATTAAATGATGTTTTTTATTATTATTGAAAAATATAACTTTTTATATTGATTATCTAATTTATATAAGTAAACGTTTGTATAGAATATTTTAATATTATATTTTACATGAACATGTTCTTTAAAATTTTATTATCCTTAATTCTAGTTTTTTACTTCAGCACAAATGCTATTTCAAAAACTAATGAAATAAATATTGGATTATTAAAATTTGGTAGCGTAAATTGGGAAATAGATATTATTAAGTCTAATGGATTAGATAAAAAAAATAATATAGAAATAAAAACCAAATTCTTTTCCAGCAAAAATGCTACAACTATTGCTTTGCAGGGTGGGTCAGTAGATATTATTGTAACAGACTGGGTATGGGTTTCTAGGCAAAGATCAGAAAATAGAAAATATGCTTTTTATCCGCAGTCGATGGCAGTAGGTGGTATTATAGTTCATCATAATTCAGATATATTAAATTTAAGTGATTTAAAAAATAAAAAATTAGGTATTGCGGGAAGTTCTATAGATAAAAGTTGGTTATTATTAAGAGCATATTTGAAAAAAACAATAAATGAAGATCCAAAGAGTTTTCTTAAACCAGTTTATGCTGCACCACCACTTTTAAATGAATTAATGATAAGAAATGAATTAGATGCAGTTTTAAACTACTGGCATTATAAAGCTCGTTTAGAAGCTCAAGGATTAAGAGAATTAATTTCAGTTCAAGAAATTTTAAATGGCTTAGGAATTAAAACTAAAATACCCGCTTATGGATGGGTATTTAATGAAAAATTTGCTAAGGAAAATCCTGATTTAATAAATAATTTTTTTAATGCATCTGTAGAAGCAAAAAAAATAATGCTTTCTTCAGACTCTGAATGGGAAAGAATTTTTCCTTTGACCAAAGCAAACGATAGATCTGCGCTAATAAGTTTACGAGACACCTATCGTAGAGGTATTCCTCTAAATTTTGGCGATAAAGAAATTAGTGAAACAAAAAAAGTTTTTAATATTTTAGCTAAATACGGTGGAAGAGATTTGGTAGGTAATAATAGTGAAATATCTCCTGGAACATTCTGGAAAAAATAAAAAATACAAATTATTTAATTTTCTAAATTTCAAATCATTATTTAAGAGTGATTTAATTAGAAGATTATTTTCAAT
>CAZEYC010000006.1:0-14943 GCA_964516965.1 uncultured Alphaproteobacteria bacterium
TTTATAACTTCTAATTTTTTTAATTTAGCTTTAGAAATTAAAAAATGTTTTTTTGGACCTCTAGTATGTATTCCAGGACTGACAACCAAGAATGTAAATTCTCTGAGATTAACTTTACTAAAATTATTTGTATTTATTCCCCTTTTTTTTACCTTTTTTCTAATTTCTTTATTGTCATCCCAAGCATAAACAATAAATCCTTTTTTTTTTAAAAAATTAATTGTGCTAATGCCAGATTTGCCTAGACCAAGAACAGCAACTTTTTTTTTAGAAAAAAATTTTTGTATCATTTATTATTATCTAATTTTAAGAGTGGCTAACCCAATCAAAGCAAAAACCACAGCTAATATCCAAAACCTAATAACAATAGTATTCTCATGCCATCCCTTCTTTTCAAAATGATGGTGTAAAGGACTCATTAAAAATAATCTTTTTTGAAAAATTTTAAAATATGATACTTGAAGAATTACAGATAAAGTTTCTAAGACAAATAAAAAACCAATTAAAAATAATACTATTTCATGTTTAATTATTATACTAATTGAACCTAGAGCAGCTCCAATTGATAATGAACCAGTATCTCCCATAAAAATTTTTGCTGGATGAGCATTAAACCATAAAAAACCAAGGCTTGATCCAATTAAAGAAGCACTTAACACAGTTAATTCGCCTACCCCTTTTATAAAAAATATATTTAAATAATCTGAAAAAATTTTATTACCTGCTAAGTATGCAATAATACCTAGACATGATATTGTTATAATTACAGGAACAATAGCTAACCCATCTAATCCGTCAGTTAAATTAACACCATTAGATGTGCCAATAATTACTAAAAAAGCAAAAAAAGGAAAAAATATCCCTAAATCAAATAAAAAATCTTTAAAAAAAGGAAATGCTAATTTATTAATAAATTGATGATCAATTATATTATAAAGAAAAAATATGGTTATTGAACAAATTAAAAACTGAAAAATTAATTTTGTTCCTGCCTTTAACCCTTTTTTATTTTTAGATGTAATTTTAAAATAATCATCAACAAATCCGAGAGTACCAAAACCAAAAGTAATTAATAAAACTATCCAAATATATGAGTTTTTAATATCAACCCAAAGCAAGGTACTAATTATGAAAGTTAATAATATTAGCAATCCTCCCATTGTAGGCGTTCCTCTTTTTTTAACTAAATGACTTTTTGGTGTATCTTCTCTAATAGATTGACCATTTTTTTGATATTTTTTTAGCCAATTAATAATAATAGGACCAAGAATAAAACTTAAAAATAGTGCAGTTAATAGAGCTCCACCAGATCTAAAAGTTATATATTTAAAAAGATTAAAAAAAGATATTTTTTCAACAAAAAAAAAAGAGAGATAATAAAACATATTACTTATTATTTAAATTTATTAATTATTTTGTCTAATTGCATGGTTCTTGAACCTTTAAACAATATAACGTCATTAGAATTAATTGTTGTTTTTAGATCTGAATATAATTCATTTAAACTTTCAGTATGAAATTTTTCGATTGAAGCGCTTAAAACATTGTGTAAATTTTTCATTTCTGTACCAACAGTATAAACTTTAAAAATTTTATTATCTTCAATTTTTTTTTTAAAGTTTAAGTGAGATTTTTTAGAAAATTTTCCTAATTCTTTCATATCTCCTAAAACACATATTTTTCTTTTTTTATAGCCATAATGACTCAAAAAAGAAATTGATTTATCTAAAGACTCAGGGCTTGAATTATAACTATCATCTATAATGCTAATTTTTTTTTTATTAAACAAAATTTTTAATATTTCACCTCTACCTTTAATTGCTTTAAAATTACTAATTCTTTCTGAAAATAATACTAAATCTTCATTAATTGAAAGAAAAAAAGATATTATAGCTAAACTATTTTCAATCCAATGTTTTCCAAGAGAATTTAAATTAAAAATAATTTTTTTACCTGCAGCATCAACAAAAATTTTAAATTTATCATTGCTTATAGATTGTACATCTAATAATTTAACATCGCATTCTTTGGACTTACCAAAAAAAATAAAATTTTTTATCCCATCTAATTTTGCTCTTTCTTTTAACAAAACTGAATAAGGATCGGAATGATTTAAAATAGCTATACCTGATGTATTCATTCCAGAAAAAATTTGTGATTTAGAAATTGCTATATCTTTTATACTCTTAAAATTTCCAATATGAGCATCGGAAATTTTCGAAATCAAAGCAATATCAGGTCTTGAAATATGTGACAATTTTTTTATTTCTCCTATTCTATTCATTCCTAATTCGAGTATGCCAAGATCAATATTTTTTCTAAAATTTACTAGACTTAAAGGCATGCCGATTAAATTATTGTAATTTCCTTTATTTGATTGAATTTTTATTTTCTCTTTTAAAATAAAGATTATTGCTTCTTTTATACTTGTTTTTCCAACACTTCCAGTTATTCCTAAAATTTTACCACTTATCCTTTTTCTTGCAAACTTGGCTAAATTGTATAAAGAACTATTAATATTTTTAACCAAAATAATTTTTTCTTTAACTCTGTCTAATTTAAATTTCTTATATTTTTCCTTAGTTGCTAGAGAATAACTTGCGCCATTATTTATTGCATCTTCGATAAATTGATGCCCATCATAATTTTGACCCTTTATAGGAATAAAAAGATCATCTTTTTTAACTAGCGCACTATTAATTAAAATATTAGAAATGAAGGAATTTTTTTTTAATTTAATTGATAAAGCTCTTTCTATTTCTTTTAATGTCCAATTAAAGTTTTTCATTAATTTAATGCTTTGCTATTTAAGATTTTTAAAACTATTTCCTTATCATTAAATTTTTTTATTTTATTTTTAATTTCCTGAAAGTCTTCATGCCCTTTACCAGCTATTAATAATGTTTCTCCAAAACTACAATTGTTTATAGCTTGTTTAATTGCTATTTGTCTACTGGCTATTTCTTTTCCATTTGGACAATTTAATAAAATTTCTTTTCTAATTTTTGCAGCAGATTCATTTCTTGGATTATCATCTGTGACATATATTTTATCAGCAAGTTTTCTTGCAATTTTTCCCATTAAAGGTCTTTTCTTTAAATCTCTATTTCCTCCACAACCAAAGACTAGTGATAGTTGGCCTAATGATGTTTGTTTTAAAGTTTCTAAAACTTTTTTTAATGCGTCCGGTGTGTGTGCATAATCAATAAATATTGAAATTTTTTTATTCTTTAATATTTTAGGAACATTTATTTTTTCTAACCTACCAGGAATTTGCTTAATCTTTTCTATATTTTTTAAACATTTTTTTAAAGAAATACCAGAAGATATAATTATACCTATTGAACATAATGCATTGTAAACTTGAAAATAACCAATTAGAGGAAGTTTAAAGCTAAATATTTTATTTTTAAATTTTATAAAAATTTTTTGATAATTCTTTTCATTCTCATATTTAATTAGTTTTAAATCTTTTGATTTCTTTCCATAAGTTATAATTATATTTTTTTGCTTTTTACATAATTTTTCAATATATCTGCTTTCAGGCAAATCAGAATTTATAACGGCTGTTCCTTTAGATATTAAAATATCTTTAAACAACTTCATTTTTGATTGAAAATATAATTTATAATTTTTATGATAATCTAAATGATCATGTGTAATATTTGTAATTGCTGCTGTTTTTAATTTAATATTATCAATTCTATTTTGATCTAATCCATGACTTGAAGCTTCTAAACAAACTTTTTTGATATTTTTTTTATAAAAAGAATTTAATGTTTGATGTAAGTAAATGCTATCTAACGTTGTTAATTCTACTTTTCTTTTTTTTTTATTAGTAATTATTCCTATAGTCCCAATAGACCCTGAATTAACATTACAATTTTTCCAAATTTCTTTAGTTATATGTGTCACAGATGTTTTACCATTTGTTCCTGTTACAGCAGATAAAAAACTTGGTTGATTTTTAAAAAAATTAGAAGAAATCTTTGATAAAAAAAATCTTATATTTTTTGATATTACAAATTCTATTTTATTTTTTTTTAATTTTTTTATAATCTTTTTACTTGAAACAGCTATAAATTTAGCTCCTTTTTTTTTAGCTTCATCAATAAATTTATGACCATCAAAGTTTTTTCCCTTAATTGCAACAAAAACAAACCCTTTTTTTATATCTTTTGAATTGGATGATAAACCTTTTATCAAAGGATTAAATTTTTTAAAATTTAATTGTTTTTTTTCTTGTGTGTTTTTTAAAAGATCGGAAAGTAACAAAATTTATTCCTTGTTTTAAAAAAAAATTAATTATTTAGACTTGCATGGTTATAATTTTTGTCTAGTTGTTTTTTAGGTAATATACCTAACATTGGTGACATTTCTTCAATAATTTTCTTTACTGTTGGAGCAGCTACCCAACCTCCTGTTACAAAATTAAATGTCTCTTTAATTTTTTTTGGATCATCAACCATAATAAAAACTAAAAATTGAGGATCATAGCTAGGAAAAAAACCTATAAAACTTGTAATATTTTTATTATTGTTATAACGATTAGAATAATTTTTTATTGCTGTACCAGTTTTTCCAGCAACTGAATAACCTGGGACATTAGCTTTATCGCCAGATCCTTCTTTGTTACTAACAACTTTCCTTAATAATTTTCTAACTTTATAAGAAGTTTCTTCTTTTATTACTCTATTAATCTGAACATTATTTAAATATTTGTCTTTAATCAATGTGGAATTCCTAAAATTTCCTCCGTTAATAACAGAAGTAAATGCATTAACAAATTGTAAGGGTGAAACTGCAACTCCATGTCCATATGAAAAAGTCATTATATTTGTTTTTTTCCAGCTTGATGGTAAAAAAATATTTCCAAAAAATAAAGGGTGGCCAATTTCAGGTATTTCAATCTCAGCCTTATTATTTAATCCCATTTTATTTATATATTCCACTATATTCTTCTCACCTAAATCCTGACCAACTTGTGCAAAACAAATATTAGAAGAATATGTGATACATTCGGAAATTTTTAAATGTCTTTCTTGAGGATGATAGTCATGTATAGTATATTTTCCTTCCTTTAATGGTTCTGTTGCATCATATATTGTATCTTCATTAACTATTTCCTTATCTAATGCCATGGCAATGGTCAAAGATTTAAAAACAGAACCTAATTCATAAACTCCTGAAGTTGTTTTATTAAATTCTTTTTTTTTTGTTAATTTACTCATTTTATTTGGATTAAATTGAGGTAATGATGACATAGCTAGAATTTCACTATTCTTTATATCAAGTATAATACCCGCTCCACCTAAAGCTTTATGTTTGCTTATGGTTGCTCCAAGTTTATCATCCAAAATTTTTTGAATCCTAATGTCTATTGATAAATTTAATTTTTTATTTTGATTAATAAAATTCTTATCCCTTAAAATTTTATCATATTCTTTTTCTATGCCTTTTATGCCTGTATTGTCAATATTAACACCTCCTAAAATATGTGATGCGTGTTTTTGGTGTGGATAGTATCTTTTATATTTTTTTAACTTAAAAATTCCGTGCTGTTTTAATTTTTCAATTGCATTATACTGTTTCGGAGTTATCGATCTTTTTAAATATACAAAACTTTTTTTACTATTTAATTTTTTGTATATTTCTTTTTCATTTGAATCATCTAAAATTTTAGCTATAGATTTTGATAATTCTAATTTATCTTCTTCTTGAATTAATCTTGGGTTTGCACATAAATCATCCCATGGCAATGAGGTAGCTAATATTACCCCATTTCTGTCTACTATATCTGCTCTTTTATTGTAAATATTATTTTTTTTAAAATAATTATTTGTTTCAAGAATATTTTTATTGTAAAGAATTGATAAATTAGTGATTTTAAATCCTATTAAAAAAAAACCAAAAAATAAGCAACTTAAAAAGAATTTAAATCTACCTATAGCTTCTAAACATCTATTTTTTTTATACCCATGTAATTTTAGACTATATAAATTTTCTTTGTTGTTATACATTTATTTATTTTCTCCGTTTTCTAAATCAAATATTTGTTTTATTTGGTCAATTTTAGTTTGTTCTAAACCTAATTTTTCTTTAGCAAGCTTCTTAATTCGATTTGATTTAGTTAAATTTGTTAAATCAACTTTTAAAATCTTTATATAATCTTTTTGTTGTTCAATTTTTTTTTTTATTTCAACCAAGGCTTTTTCATCATTCTTTATATTATTTCTTATAGCAAAAACAAAAATTAAAATAAGACTAAATGCAAATATTAGAGAAAAAAGTATTTGAGTTTTTTTGTTGTTTAATATCATAATCTTTCTGCTGCTCTCAGTTTAGCTGACCTAGAATAAAAATTTGATTTAATTTCATTTGCTGTGGGCACAATTACTTTTTTTGTCAATATTTTAAAACTAGGTCTTAATGTTATATTTGGTTCTAATTGAGGCAAATATCTAGATTTATTATTAATTCTACGAGAATGAGTATTAAGAAAATCTTTTACTATCTTGTCTTCTAATGAATGAAAAGATATAACTACTAATTTCCCACTTTTAGTTAATATTTTCTTAGCAGACCCTAGTCCTTGTTTTAACTCGTCAATTTCTTTATTTATAAAGATTCTTATAGCTTGGAATGTTTTTGTAGATGGATTAATCCTACTTTTCTTATATTTCTTTGCACAATTTATAATATTTGAAAATTCAACAGTAGAATTTATTCTTTTATTTTTTTTATATCTATTTATACCCCTAGCAATTCTTTTAGCTTCTTTTTCATCTCCAAAATTAAATATTATATCTGCTAATTGTTGTTCACTTGTGTTATTTATTAATTCTTCTGCTGAAACACCTTTCTTCTCCATTCTCATATCCAGAGGTCCTTCTTCTTTAAAAGAAAAACCTCTTTTAGGGTCTTTTAATTGTTTAGTGGATACTCCTAGATCAAAAAGAATTCCATTAATTCTATTTAATTTCTCTTTAATTACTATTTGTTCAATATTGCTAATTCGACCTATAACTAATTTAAATCGTCCTTTATATTTTTTTGTAAACAATATTCCTTTTTTCAATACAGTTGGGTCTCTATCAATAGCTAAAACTTTACATGTGTTATTCTTTTCTAAAATAGCCTTACTATGGCCTCCATCTCCAAATGTGCCATCTATATAAATATAATTCTCCTTAATTGATAAATATTTTATTGTTTCATTTATTAGAACTGGTGTATGTAATAATTGATTTTTAATTTTTTTCATTTTTGTTTATATCTTTAATAATTAAAGATAATTTTTTCTTTTTTATATTGTCTCTTGTTTGATTTAAATAACTTTTAAAAATTTTTGGATCCCATATTTGAAATGTAGAGCCTCTACCTACAAATGTAGCAAAATTAGAAATACCAGCAAATTTTAATAAATCAGGTGGTAAATGTATTCTTCCCTCACTATCGAATGGTAATTTATATGAATCAGATAAAATTGTTGTTGCCAAATCATTTTTATTTTGAGAAAAAAAATCTAAATCATCAATAGAGTCAGCTATTTTTTTCATTCTTTCATAATCTAAAGCTTCTATTGTTTTAAATTTATATGATCTAAAGGCAACAACTCCATTAAAAAACTTTGTTTTTAAACCAGCTCTATAATCTGCTGGAACAGAAACACGTCCTTTTGTATCAATTTTATTTGTATATTGCGATAAAAATAATCTCATTTTTTTTTATAAAAAAATAGTTGAATTTGGTAATATATGGGATATCATGGTATACTATGGGAAATCAAGTAAAATATTTAAAAATTTTGAAATTTTCTTTGAATAAGAAATTACTTAGAATTGGAATTCTTCTATTATTTCCTTGTTTGTTGTATTTATATCTATTTTTAGATAAAAATTTAAATATAAAGCTATTTGAAAAGAATCTTAATCAAAATGGTTTCCTTACATCATTAAAAAATGATTTTTCTAATTTATTCATATTAAAAAAAATAAATTTAACAGGCAGATATGAAGCAAATATAGATTTAATAAAAAATATCGTCAATGTAGAAACAAACCAAGATATAAATTTAATTAGATATAAAACAAAAAAATTAAAAGTTCTATTAGAAGAATTGCCTTGGATAAAAGAAGTTTCAATTAAAAAACATTTACCTGATACTATTTCAATAAATATTGAAGAGCATAAAGCTTTTGCAATATTTAATAAAAATAATAAAAACTTTTTATTAACCGATAAAGGAAAGATAATATATGAAATTAAAAATCCTAGCGCTTACAAACTAATTCAACTTGAAGGATCTGAAGTATTAAGCAACATTGAAGACATCAAAGTCTTTTTTAAACAAAATTTATTTTTAAATGACAAAATTTCAAAAATTAAAATTTATTCAAATAATAGATGGGATTTGACAACAAAGAATGGAATTGTATTTAAATTACCTAATCAAAATAAACAAACTGCTGTTAACCAAATAAATAAATATATTAATTTAGAAAATACAGAAATTGTAGATCTTAGATTTCTAGATAAAAAAATTTATATGAAAATTAAACAAAATGAAATTGTTATGAGGAAAAAAAATTAATGAAAATTGGAATACTAGACATAGGTTCAAATAAAATTTCATGCTTTATAGCCAATTTAGAAAAAGAGAATAAACCCAAAATTATTGGTATAGGATACAGATCTTCGAACGGCATAAAATCAGGAAATATTACAGATATGGAGTTGGCACAAAATTCTATAATATCAACTATTAAAGATGCAGAAAAAATGTCAGGAGAAACAATAGAAGAATTTGTGGTTAATTTTTCTTCAGACACAATAAGGTCAAATTTAATAAATCTTAACGTGTCATTAGATGGAAATGAAATTACTAGTGAAGATCTTAAAAATATAGATAAAAAAGTAAATAATATAAAATTTGGAAAAGATAGAATATTAATACATAAAATTATTACATCCTATAGTATTGATAATCAAAGAGGCGTTACAAAACCAATTGGAATAAAAGGTAACCAATTATTAGCAGGTTTCAATTTAGTGACAGCTAGTAAAATTGAATTGGATAATTTTGTTAAATGTTTATCTGTCTGCCGAATAAAAATAAGCGATGTTGTTATTTCGCCATATGCTGCAGGACTTGGTTGTTTGACTGATGATGATTTTTTTATTGGTTCAACAGTAATAGATATAGGAGCAGGAAACACTTCTATAGCTACCTTTTTTGATAATAAATTAATTTATACAAACATTTTTAAACTTGGCGGTTTAGATATTTCATCTGACATTGCTAGAGGCTTATCAACGCCTGTTTCAGAAGCAGATAGGTTAAAGATTTTATATGGCAGCGATTTAAATACAAATGAAGAAAATAGCTTAATTGATGTTCCGCTAACTGGAAATACTAATATTGTTGAAACTCATAAAGTTTCAAAGAAAGTATTAAATAATATTATAATTTCAAGAATTGAAGAAATTTTTGAAATTGTTAAATCAAAAATTTATAAATCTATTTTAAACAAAAATTTAACAAATAATATTGTATTAACTGGGAACTCTTCTCAATTAAAAGGAATTTGTGATTTAGCTTCAAGATACTTTGGCACTAAAGTTAGATTAGGAAAACCAATAGATATTAAAGGACTTGCAGAAAATACTTCTGGACCTGGTTTTTCTGTTTCTGCTGGTTTGATTAAATACAAAATATTAAAAATGCAAGAGAAAAATTTAAACAAAATTAATGAAAAATCGTTAATAGAAAATAGCTTAATTTGGAGGAAATTTGGCACATGGGTAAAAGAAAGTTTTTTTTAAAAAAAGATTGCAATTTTGTTACGAATCACTACCCTACTATATATAGTGTTATATTATATAAAACTACTTTATTTAGTATTTATATCATGCAATCTAATTTGTTAAAAGGTATCTGAAATGACAATTAACATAGGCGTTCCTGAAAAAACTACAAAATTAAAACCAAGGGTTCTTGTTCTTGGAGTTGGTGGCGGTGGTTGTAATGCTCTTAATTTAATGATTGCAAGTAAATTAAAAGGTGTTGAATTTGTTGCATGTAATACTGATGCTCAATCTCTTGAACATTGTAATGCTGAACAAAAGATCCAGTTAGGTGTATCGCAAACTCAAGGTTTAGGCGCTGGTTCAGATCCTGCAATTGGTAAGGCTGCCGCTGAGGAATCATACAATGACATATGCGAATATATAGATGGCGCGCATATGGCATTTATAACTTCAGGTATGGGTGGTGGTACTGGAACAGGAGCTGTTTCAGTTATAGCAAGGGCCTGTAAAGAAAAAGGTATTTTAACAGTTGCAGTTGTAACTAAGCCTTTTAATTTTGAAGGCACTCAAAGAATGGAAAATGCTGAAAAAGGCATAAAAGAATTAAGAGATCATGTCGATACTTTAATAGTCATTCCAAATCAAAATCTTTTTATAGTAAGTGATGAAAAAACTTCATATGCAGAATCATTAAGCATGGCAGATCAAGTTTTACATGCAGGTGTAAGAGGAATTACAGATTTAATGTTATTGCCTGGTTTGATAAATCTTGATTTTGCAGACGTAAAATCTGTGATGTTAGAAAGAGGTAGAGCGGTTATAGGAAATGGTGAAGCTGAAGGTGAAAGAAGAGCAGTAGAAGCTGCTGAATCTGCTATTTCTAATCCACTACTTGATCATGTATCTCTTCAAGGAGCAAAAGGTCTTTTAATGAATATTTCAGGTGGTTCAGATATGACCTTAATAGAAGTTGAAGAAGCAGCTGAAAAAATAAAAGGAGAAGCAGGACCATCCGCAAGAATTATTTATGGTTCATCAATAAATAAAGATCTAGATGGTAAAATGAGAGTTTCTATTGTAGCTACAGGAATAGAAAATATTATTAATATAAAAACAAAAAAAGAAAATAAAAACAATGATAATGAAGGGCTTTTTGAAAATAAACAACCAGATAAAAAAAATAATTTAAGTGACTCAAATACATCAAAATTACCTGAACAAACTGATTTAGAGGATTTTACAGATCCCGTTGTTGAGGTCGAAAGAAATAATGAATTTAGCGATTCAAACGACAGAATCATTAATAAAATACAAGAAAATCAAATAAAACCAAGTAATGTTGTTTTAAATTTTTTAAAAAAATATTCTCCATTAAAAATTTTTAATAGAACAAAAAAAGAAGAAATAGATGAACCTGAACAAAATCTATCTGAAATAATTCCACAAAAAAATGAAATTGATAATAAAGAAAATAAACTTGAAAAAAAAGAAAATGAAGAATTAATAAATAAAGAAGAAATTAATCAAAAAATAGAAGATTTAGAAACAAAAAATGAAGAAAAAAAGCCAGAAATTAATATTGAAAAAGAAAAAATAACTGCAAAAGAAACAGAAAAATTAAATGAAGAAGATAAAAAAATAGAAAAAAAAGAAACACCTATTGAAATACAACCAGAAATACAAGGTTTAGAAAATGATGAAAATAATACAAAAAACCAAGAAAAAGAACCAGAAAATACAAAAGATTCAAATAGTGAAGAAGACTTAAGAATCCCTTCTTTTTTAAGAAATCAATCCAATTAAATAAGTAACAAATTGAAACAAACAGTTAATTGAACATAATAATTATGTTTATAGATTAACAGTATGATTTCTATTGTTAAACAAAAAACTATAAAAAAAGAAATACTTATTGAAGGAATCTCACTACACAAAGGTAACTATACAAAAATAAGAATTTTACCTGCAGAATCTAATACTGGTATCAAATTTATTAGAACTGATATCAAAAAAAATAACACTATATTGGCATCTTGGAAAAATGTAACTGATACTAAAATGTGTACTATGTTATCTAATAAAAATGGGATAAGCATTTCAACAATAGAACATTTAATGGCCGCAATCTCATCTTTTCAAATAGATAATTTATTAATTGAGGTAAATGGACCAGAATTGCCAATTTTAGATGGTAGCGCAATACAGTATGTTGAAGAATTCGAAAATGTAGGAATTGTAGATCAAAATGAAAATAAAAAATTTATAAAGATTTTAAAACCAATTAAATACGAATTTAATAAAAGGTTTGCTTCAGTATATCCATCAAAAAATAATTTCAAGATTTCATATAATATAAATTTTGCTCACCCTTTAATTGAAAATGAAGAATATAAAATAAATTTAAATAAAAATAATTTTAAAAACGAAATAGCTAGTGCTAGAACTTTTGGTTTTAAAGAAGAACATGAAAAATTAAAAAAATTAGGTCTTGCAAAAGGTGCCTCTTTAGATAATTGCATTGTACTTAATGGCAAAAAAATTTTAAATAATAGTGGATTAAGATATAAAAATGAGTTTTTAAGACATAAAATTTTAGACGTATGTGGCGATCTCTATTTGGCTGGTTCTTCAATATTAGGCCATTTCAAAGGTTTCCAGTCAGGGCACTACGTTAACAACCAACTTTTAAGAAAATTATTCAAAAATAAATCTGCATATACAAAAGTTAATATGTCATCAGAAAAATTAAAAGAAATAAATATCATTGCAATGCCAATTCCGAATACAATAGCTTCTTAATAAAGTATTATCTTTAAATATTTCTAATTTTTTTTAATAATAATTAAATAAATTTTTGTTATTTTTTTATTATATAGTGTTTTAGTTCTATTAAAAAAATGAATAAATATAAGAAAATTAATAATTTTATTATTTCTGCATTCTTTTGTTTCTGTCTTACATGTTGTGCAATTAAAGAAAGGCTTGAATCAAAAAAAATGCCAACACTTGTTGATAAACCGGCGGAACTATTATGGCAAGATGCAGAAAAATTCTTTAAACAAAAGAATTATATTCAAGCATCAGCTTCATTTGAAGAAATTGATAAACAACATCCATATTCAAAACTAGCTAAAAAAGCTCAAATAATGGCTGCATATTCTTACTATTTAAATAATGATTATAAAAATAGTATTTTTTCAATTGATAGATTTTTAAGTCTTTATCCAGCAGATAAAAAAGTTGCATACATGTTATATTTAAAAGGTTTATGTCACTACGAACAAATTAATGAAATAAATTTAGATCAAGAACCTTCAAATGAAGCAAAAAAAGCATACGCAGAATTATTAATAAGATTCCCAAACTCTAAATACGCAAAAGATGTTAAAAAAAAAATACTATTAATTAATGATCAATTGGCTGCACAAGAAATTAATATTGGAAGATATTATCAAAAAAGAAATAGGCATTTAGCTGCAATAGAAAGATTCAAAGTAATTGTTGATAAATATAATACTACTGCTCAAACTCCAGAAGCTCTTTATAGATTAACACAATCATATTTATCTTTAGGTATTACTGAAGAAGCAAAAAAATCAACAGCTGTTCTTGCATATAATTATAAAAAAAGTAATTGGTATAAATTAAGTTATGATTTACTTAAGAAATACGGACATGAAATAAATGATAAAAAAGGATAAAAATAATAATGTTGGTGAAATTGAAAAAAAATATTTAAAGATTAAAAATGAAGTCATCTCTCATAATAAATTATATTATGAAGATAATAATCCAATAATCACCGACATAGAATATGACGCCTTATGGAAAAAATTAAAAAGTTATGAAGAAAAATACTCTTTTTTAAAAACTTTAGATTCTCCCACAACTCAGGTAGGTCATGAACCAAATCAGATTTTTTCTAAGATTAAACATTCTAAACCTATGTTATCTCTAGATAATGCATTAAATATTGAAGAAACAATTAAATATATCGAAAAAATATCACGTTTTTTAAATATAAAAAATCAATTTGTAGAATTAATTGCTGAACCAAAAATTGATGGACTTTCAATTTCACTAAAATATAAGAATGGAAAATTTGTACTTGGTGCTACTAGAGGAGATGGGCAAATTGGTGAAGATGTTACATCAAATTTAAACATGATTAAAGATATTCCAAAACAAATCCCTCAATTAAATAAAGTTAAAACTTTTGAATTAAGAGGTGAAATATATATGGAAAAAAAGGAATTCTTAAATTTAAATAATAATAGAAAGAAAGACGGGGAAAGTGTTTTTGCTAATCCTAGAAATGCTGCAGCTGGATCATTAAGGCAACTAGATAAAGAAATTGCTAAGGAAAGGAATTTACGTTTTTTTGGTTATACTTATGGAGAGCTCTCAAATGAAATTAAATTTTTTTCCCAAAGTCAATTTCTTAAAACAATTAGCAAGTATGGTTTTCGAACTAATAGTTATTTTAAATTATGCCATAACATTAATGACATTGAAAATTTTTATAAAAAAATTCTAGAAATTAGAGATAACTTAGAATATGACATTGATGGAATTGTTTATAAAATAAATAATTTTAATATTCAAAATAGATTAGGATTGGTTGGTAGAGCGCCAAGATGGGCTATAGCAAGAAAATTTCCTGCACAAAAAGCTATTACACAAATAAAAGATATAACTATACAAGTTGGAAGAACAGGAGTTTTAACACCTGTTGCTGAATTAAACCCTGTAGCAATTAGCGGAGTTAATGTTTCAAGGGTATCCCTTCATAATCAAGACGAAATTGAAAGAAAAGATATAAGGATTGGTGATACCATTAAATTACAAAGAGCTGGCGATGTAATTCCTCAAGTTGTTTCAGTAGATAAAAATAAAAGAAGTAAAAATTCAAAAAAATATTTTATGCCTAAAGTATGTCCTTGCTGCAAATCTAAAACATATAAAAAAAAGGATGAAGTAGCTTTAAGATGTTCTGGAAAATTATCGTTTTGTGAAGCACAACAAATGGAATATTTGGAATATTTTGTTTCACGAAATGCATTTAACATTGATGGATTAGGAGGTAAAAATTTAAAAAAGTTTTGGAAAGAAGGATTTATAAAATATCCATAT
>CAZEYC010000007.1:0-13836 GCA_964516965.1 uncultured Alphaproteobacteria bacterium
GAGATAGATATTTTATGAGGAACGCTCTTAATATTTCTTTAAGAGGTATTGGCAATACATATCCTAATCCATCTGTAGGTGCAGTCATAGTAAAAAATAATCAAATAATTAGCAGAGGTTGGACGCAACCTGGTGGGAAACCTCATGCAGAAATAGTAGCTTTAAATAAAAATAAAGAAAAAAATAATAATGCTGTTTTATATACCACTTTAGAACCATGTTCACATTTTGGTAAAACCTCGCCATGTGTTGATGCGATTATTAAATCAAAAATAAAAAGAGTTGTAATAGCAATTCAAGATCCAAACCCACAAGTTAATGGTATAAGTATAAAAAAATTAAAGAAAAATAATGTGCAAGTTAAAGTAGGAGTTTTAAAAAGAGAAGCAGAAAATATTAATTTAGGTTTTTTTAAAAAAATAACAAAAAATCAAATAAATATAAATACTAAGATTGCCACAAGTAAAAATGGAAAAATGACTAATCCAAATAATAAATGGATTACTTCAGAATTAGCTAGATCATACGGTCATTTTTTAAGAGCAAAACACGATGCTATAGTAAGTGGAATAAATACTATTATGAAAGACGACCCATTGTTGGATTGTCGTCTACCGGGAATGAAGAAATTTTCTCCCATTAGAGTAATTTTTGATACAAAATTAAAAATAAAAAAGGACCTTAGAGTTGTTAAAACAGCTAAAACATTTAAAACAATAATATTTACTAAAAATCAATCAAATAAAATGAAAATTAATATGTTAAAAAGAAAAGGTTTGAAAATTATTTTTATAAATAATACAAAGAATTCAATAGATATTAAAGAAGCAATAAATTATTTAATAAAAATAGGAATAAATAATGTTCTTTTAGAAACTGGTCCTAAATTAAATAAATCTTTTTTTAATTATAATTTAATCAATAAAATCTTTCACTTTGAATCAAAACAAAATATTAAATTAGGTGGAATATCATTCTATAAAGTATTAAAAATAAATAAAATTAAAGATTTAAAATTTAAAATCAATTCGTACAAAGATTTGATTAATGATAATTTTATAACTTATACAAAATAAAATGTTTACAGGCATTATCAACAGCATTGGAACTATTATAAAAATAAAGAAAAAAGCTGATAAAATATTTTTTATTGAAACTAAATTAAAATTATCAGATTTAAAAGTTGGATCTTCAATATCTTGTTCAGGTGTTTGTTTGACTATTATTCAAAAAGGAAAAAAAAAAAATAACAGTTGGTTCACAATTTCTGCTTCTAAAGAAACATTATCAAAATCTAATATTCAATATTGGAAAAAAGGCACAATGATTAATTTAGAAAAATCTTTAAAGATTGGAGATGAATTATCTGGTCATTTAGTTTTTGGGCATATTGATGGATTATCAAAAATTTTATCAATTAAGAAAGTAGGAGATTCTTTATCTTTAGTTTGTGAATTATTACCATTTCTTAATAATTATATAATTAGTAAAGGTTCTATTTCTTTGAACGGTGTCTCTTTAACAGTCAATCAAGTTACTAGAAAAGATTTTAAAGTAAACATTGTAAATTACACAAAAAAAAATACAACTTTTAAAGATATTAAAATAGGCGATTTACTAAATGTTGAAATTGACATGTTAGCAAGATATGTACGCGAAAGTTTAAGATAATTAATATGAAATTTTTTTCAAAGATTGAGGAAATTATATCTGATGCCAAAAAAGGCAAGATCTTTATTTTAGTTGATGATGAAAATAGAGAGAATGAAGGTGACTTAGTTGTTCCTGCGGAGAAAATAAATTCTGAAAAGATAAATTTTATGGCAAAGCACGGAAGAGGTTTAATTTGTCTTGCACTTTCAGGAAAAAGAATTGAAGAGTTAAATCTACCTTTAATGCCTCAACATAATACTTCTAGAAGGAAAACAGCTTTTACGATTTCAATAGAAGCTAAAAGAGGAATATCAACAGGTATATCTGCAAAAGATAGGGCAAAAACAATAAAAGTTGCTATTAATATGAAATCTAATTCAAAGGATATTTCGACACCCGGACATATTTTTCCATTAAGAGCCCAAGACGGAGGTGTTTTAGTGAGAGCTGGTCATACAGAAGCTGCAGTTGATATAGCAAGTTTAGCAAATTTAAACCCATCAGGCGTTATATGTGAAATTATGAATGATGATGGGACAATGGCTAGAAGAGATGATTTATTTAAATTTTCTAAAGAGCATAAATTAAAAATTGCGACTATTTCAGACTTGATATCATATAGAAGAAAAAAAGAAAAAATTATTGAAAGAACATTAGAAACAAAAATTAAAAGTAATCATGGGGGAGATTTTAATCTTATAGTATATAAGAATAAAATAGTTCCAGCTGAACACATTGCCTTAATTAAAGGTAAAATTAATTCTAAAAAACCAGTTTTAGTTAGAGTCCATGCTTTGAACTTTTTAACTGATATTTTAGGCACAACAAATTTTATGGATAATCAAATAAAGAAATCTATGCAAATGATATCAAAAAATAAAAATGGCGTTATTGTAATTATAAGAGAACCAAGATCATGGACTCTATCACAAAGAATTAAATCTACTGAAGACAAAAAAAATTTACAATTAAGAGATTATGGAGTAGGTGCACAAATTTTAATTGATTTAGGAATAAAAAATATGATTTTAATATCCAATAGTAAAAAAACTATTGTTGGACTTGAAGGTTATGGATTAAAAGTTGTAAATACAATACCAATAAAATGAAAAAAAAAGTAAAAATTATATATTCAAATTATTATTATAATGAACTAATCAAAGATATGATGATCGTTGCTGAAAAAGAATTAAATAGTTTGCAAATTGGTTTTGATTTTATTGGAGTACCAGGTTCATTTGAAATACCTTTTGCAATAGCTAAAAGTATACGAGAAGATACTACGGGTAACCAGAACACATTATTAAGTTCTTTTAAGACAAAAGGAAAAAAAGAAATTAGAGATAATATTGTTCAAATGGCAAAATTAAGTCAATTAAATCTTAGCAACCAATGTCTTTATTCAGGTTATCTGGCATTGGGATGTATAATTAAAGGAAAAACAATAAACCATGAAGCAATTTCAACAGCAATTTTTTCAAACTTACAAAGAATTAGTATTGAAAATAATATACCAATTGGCAATGGAATTTTTAATGCTAATAATTTAGAAGAAGCAATAGAAAAATATACATCATGCACAAGCCAAGCTATTAAGGTTTTACATAAATTTATAATCGAAAAAGAGAAATAAAGAATGAAAAAGAAAGCTAAAGGATCAAGATCTTGGACAAGAATTCTTGCGGTTCAGGCAATTTATTTAATGACATTTAATCAAGATGCAAAAGAACAAAAAGTTATAAAAGACCTTCTTGATAATAAAGAAATAAAAAACATAGCTGATAAAAATTTTTTTTCACAACTTGTAAAAAAAACACAAAATAAAGATAAAGAAATAATAAAAAAAATTATCAATTTAGTGACAGAAAAAAAATTTAATAAAATGGAATCTTTAATAAAAGTAATTTTGAAGTTAGGTTTTTGTGAAATTCTTTATTTTAATGATATACCAAGTAAGGTTTCTATAGCAGAATATAATAAAGCAGCGGATTCTTTTCTTAACAAAAAAGAAGTAGGATTAATTAACAATATATTAGATAAGATCTCAAAAGAATAATAATGGATGAATTTGAAGTTATAAAAAAAATATTTTTACCTTTAGCGGCAAAAAAAAGTTTTTCTCTTAATTTAGATGATGATGCTGCAATTTTATCAATAAAAAAAGAACTAATTATCGCTACAGATACAATTGTAGAAGGCGATCATTTTCAAAAAAATGAAAAGAATCCTAGTTTTATTTCAAAAAAATTATTAAGAGTTAATTTATCTGATTTAGCTGCAATGGGCTCTTCTCCTTTTGGTTATACAATTAATTTATCGGTTCCAAAAAAATTAAAAAATAAAAAATTAATAAATTGGATTAAGTTTTTCGCAAAAGGTTTAAAAGAAGACCAAAAAAAATATAAAGTTTCACTTTTGGGCGGAGATACAGTTGCTACTAATAAACCACTGATAATGTCTCTTAGTTTATATGGTTTTAAAAATAAGAAATTATTAAAAAGATCAGGTGCAGCAACAGAAGATGATATATATGTAACCGGTTATATAGGAGATAGTGGTATTGGATACGGTATTTTGTTAAATAAAATAAAAGGAATTAACAAAGAATTTAGAAATTTTTATATAAAAAAATATAAAATTCCAGATCCACCAGTTGCTTTTGGTAAAAAAATATCTTTCTTTGCTTCGGCTGCTACTGATATTTCTGATGGATTGTTGGCTGATTTAAATAATTTAATTACTTCATCTAAATGCGGTGCTAAAATAAAAGTAGATAAAATACCATTTAGAACTAGTACAAAGAAATTGTTAAAAAAAAAGAAAATAGAGATTGACTATCTTTTATCTTGCGGAGAGGATTATCAACTAATTTTTACTGCAAAAAAAAAATTTGCTAAAAGAATTATGAATTTAGCTAAAAATAATTCAATTAAACTTACAAAAATAGGCAAGATTACTAAAAGAAAAAAAATGATGATTTTTAATAGTCAAGGAAAAGAACTTTTTTTTCCAGTTTTAGGTTTTAAGCATTTTTAATTTGATTTTTTTAAGAAAAATAACTAAAAAGGATTGTTAACAATAATTTAAACATGAATATTATAAATTTTTCTCTTCTTTGCGGCTTGACCGCAATTATCTATGGAATATTTGTTTCTAAAAGCATTTTGTCAGTAGGTACTGGCACTAGTAAAATGTTAGAAATTTCTAAAGCTATACAAGAAGGCGCTCAAGCATATTTAAACAGACAGTACTTAACTATTTCTTATGTTGGTTTTTTTATGTTTTTATTTTTAGCTTTTTTTTTAAATTTTAAAGTAGCATTTGGTTTTTTAATTGGTTCTATTTTATCAGGAACAGCTGGATATTTAGGTATGCATATTTCAGTTAGATCTAATGTACGTACTACACAATCAGCAATGCAAAGTTTAGCGCAAGGTTTAAAAATTGCTTTTAGAGCTGGGGCAGTAACAGGTATGCTTGTTGCCGGTTTAGCTCTTCTCTCCATTGTAATTTATTACTCAATTCTAATTTATATGGGAATTAATGGTAGAGATTTAATAGAACCATTAGTTGGATTAGGTTTTGGGGCTTCATTAATTTCAATTTTTGCCAGACTTGGCGGTGGTATTTTTACTAAAGGAGCTGATGTTGGGGCTGATTTAGTAGGTAAAGTTGAAGCAGGAATTCCTGAAGATGACCCTAGAAACCCAGCAGTTATTGCTGATAACGTAGGAGATAACGTAGGAGATTGTGCAGGAATGGCTGCAGATTTGTTTGAGACCTATGTTGTTACTATCGTCGCAACAATGGTATTAGCATCAATATTTTTTATACAGAATGAAATTTTGGATAATATTATGACTTACCCTTTAGCTATTGGAGGAGGTTGTATTTTATCAAGTATAATTGGAACTTTTTTTGTAAGATTAGGCAAATCTCAGAATGTAATGGGTGCTTTATATAAAGGCTTCTTTGTTTCTGCATTTCTTTCAGTCATAATTCTTTGGTATATAACTGATTGGTCAATAGGCTTGAGCACTGAGTTCTTAGTTAATGACAAACAATTCTTAGGAAAAGATTTATTTTATTGTGGCACAATAGGTTTAATTGTAACAAGTTTATTGATTTGGGTAACTGAATATTATACGGGAACAAATTATAGACCAGTCTTAAGTATTGCCAAAGCATCTGAAACTGGTCATGGAACAAATGTTATCCAAGGCTTAGCAATTAGTTTAGAAGCAACTGCATTACCCGCTATAATTATATGTTCAGGGATTATAGCAACATATATGCTAGCTGGTTTATTTGGTTTAGCTATTTCAGTCTCAACTATGTTAGCTTTAGCAGGCATGGTTGTAGCTCTTGATGCCTATGGCCCAGTTACAGATAATGCTGGTGGTATAGCTGAAATGTCAAAGTTAGATAAAAAAGTTAGAAAAATAACTGATACTTTAGATGCTGTTGGTAACACTACAAAAGCAGTTACTAAAGGTTATGCTATTGGGTCAGCTGGTTTAGGAGCGTTAGTACTGTTTGCTGCATATACAGCAGATTTAAACTACTATATTGACAATAATTTAATCCAAGTTTCAACTATAGATTTTAGTTTATCTAACCCATATGTGGTTGTAGGTTTAATTATCGGTGGTTTATTACCATATCTTTTTGCATCACTTGGAATGACAGCTGTTGGGCGAGCTGCAGGTTCTGTTGTAATTGAAGTTCGAAAACAATTTTCTCAAATTAAAGGAATAATGTCAGGAAAACAAAAACCTATGTATGGAAAATGTGTAGATATGTTAACTAAAGCAGCAATTAAAGAAATGATAATACCATCATTATTGCCAGTTCTTTCTCCAATTATTCTCTATTTTGTAATTTTTTATATGTCTGGTCAAGGAGCTGCTCTTGCATCTGTAGGAGCTATGTTACTTGGAGTAATTGTTACAGGTTTATTTGTTGCAATATCAATGACAGCAGGAGGAGGAGCATGGGATAATGCAAAAAAATTTATAGAAGATGGAAATTTAGGCGGAAAGGGATCTGATGCTCACAAAGCTGCAGTTACAGGTGATACTGTCGGGGATCCATATAAAGATACAGCTGGACCAGCAATAAATCCAATGATAAAAATTACTAATATAGTCGCTTTGCTTTTATTGACTTTTTTAGCACATTAATTTTTTAATCTATTGATTAGCACCAAAAGGATTTGGATTAAGATTAGAAAAGAATTGTTTTAACCAACTTAGCTTTTTTCCAGAACTATCTGTTACCATTTTTTCGTATTCTATTTCGTTCATGTCATTTTTTGAAAGTAATTTTTTTTCTTCAAGAACATTATTGTCAAATCTAAATATTAATATTTTTTGATCGGTATTTGCACCATCTAAAAAAATAAATCTTTTAAATTCAGAACTTATATAAAACCATGACTTTTCACCATCGAAACTACTTTTAGTTGAGGGAGTGCCTAAAATATTTAAAACATCTTCTTTTGTTGTTTTGCCTACTGAGAAATCATTTAAATTTACATTAGTGTCATGTACAAATCCATGATTATCTGTCACTTTCAGCCCACATGAGGTTAAAATATAGAGTGAAATAAATATAAATAATTTTAAAATTGTTGTTTTCATAATCATTTTTATATTATTCGTATATGTTAATTAATAGTTTAAAAAAAATTTTTTTCAAAGAAAAGTTAAAAAAAAAGTGCGTAAAAAATATTGTAGAAAATATTATTCAAGTTTCGCAATCTGATATTTTTTATAAAAAGTATAAAATAGAAAAAGATTTTATATTAAGATTTGAAATTATTATAATTCTAGTTTTTTTAATATTCTTTAGACTAAAAAATAATAAAAAATTTAGACCAAAACTACAAGAAATCTATGATTATTTATTTGATTATATAGATTTTTCGTTAAGAGAAATAGGTACAGGTGATTTAGGGGTAGGAAAAAAAGTAAAAATTCTTGCTAAAACTTTTTCTTTTAGAATAAAGACGTATAATAAATCTTTTCAAATAAATTTTGATAATATAAAAAAACCAATTAAAAAATATTTATTTAAAAAAAATACAAATCCAATTATTGTTAATAAATTTGTTAAATATATTCTTGATGAAAACAGAAGAATTCATTCTAATATAACAAAGAATATTTTTGTAAAAAATTTATTTAAATTACCTAAATAAGTAAATTGATATAAAATATTTGTTTTTTTTAAATATCATGATAATAATTTAAAAATCATTATTTTGTAAATATGGCTGTACCAAAAAAAAAAGTATCTAAGTCTAAAAGAAAGATGCGCAGAGCTCATCTTAAAGGCAAATTACTTAAAATTAACTATGTAGAAGATAAAAATTCTGGAGAATTAAGAAGACCCCATCATTTAGATAAAAAATCAGGTGAATATAAAGGAAAAAAGATTTTGGATCCTAATTAACTAATAAAAAAAAATTGTATTTATATTTTGAATAGTTCAAAAGTCATAATTGCCCTTGATGGTATGGGAGGAGATCTAGCACCAGCATCAGTTATCGATGGAGTTAAAATAGCATCAAAGAAGTTACCTAATATTCAGTTTAATATTTTTGGAGACAAAAAGAAAATATTGTCAATTTTAGGTAAAGATAAAGAAATTTTGAATAAAATAAATCTCACAAATACATTAAAAGTAATTTCCAATAATACCAAACCTACAGAAGCTTTAAGAAAATCAAAAGAATCTAGCATGTTCAAAGCCATAAATTCTGTTAGCAAAGGAGATAGTCATGCTGTTGTTAGCGGTGGAAACACTGGAGCGTTAATGGTAATTTCAACAGTTCTTATGAAAACAATTAAAGGCATTGATCGACCTGCTATAGCAAGTATGTTTCCAACTACTAAGTCAGAAACTGTAATGCTTGATTTAGGTGCAAATATTAATTGTTCAGTAAAAAATATTTTAGATTTTGCTATTATGGGCAAAACATACGCAACAACTGTTTTAGGAATAAAAAGACCAAAAGTTGGAATTTTAAATATTGGTTCTGAGATTTTGAAAGGAAATGAAACTGTGCGTCTGTCAGCAAAAACATTATCAAAAGAAAAAAATATAGATTTTTATGGCTTTATTGAAGGTAATGATATTACAAAAGGCGTTGTTGATGTAGTTGTTACAGATGGATTTACTGGGAATATAGCTCTTAAAACTGCAGAAGGAACTGCAGAATTATATACAGAATATCTTAAGTCGTCATTTAAAGATAATTTTTTATCCCGTTTATCTTTTTTTTTTGCTTCTCCAATTCTTAAATCACTATGGAATAGATTAAATCCTAGTAAATATAATGGTGCTATGTTTTTAGGATTAAATGGTATAGTCGTTAAAAGTCATGGGAGATCAAATGCAGATGGATTTGCTAATGCTATTGCTGTAGCTTATGATCTTTGTGCTAATAAATTTAATGAAAAAATAATTTATAATACAAAACACACTTTAAAAAATATAAAATTTAAAAATTAATTTTTTATGAAATCTACCAATTATATTCTAGGTTGTGGGGGTTATCTTCCAAAAAAAGTTCTTATTAATAAGAATTTACCAAAAAAATTAGATACTAGTGATGAATGGATAATGTCCCGTACTGGAATTAAACAAAGACATATAGCTAGTCAAAAGCAATTAACTTCAGACTTGGCTCTGAAAGCTGCTAAGGAAGCTATTATTAATTCTAAAATCAAAATTTCAGATATTGATTTAATAATTGTTGCCACTTCAACTCCAGATAACACTTTTCCATCAACCGCAACAAGAGTGCAAGCCAAATTAGGATTAAAAAAAGGTTTTGCTTTTGATGTTCAAGCTGCATGTACAGGATTCATTTATTCATTATCGATTGCAGATAACTATCTTAAAAACAAACAAGCAAAAAATGCATTAGTAATTGGAGCTGAGATTTTTTCTAGAATATTAGACTGGGATGATAGATCCACATGTGTTTTATTTGGAGATGGAGCTGGAGCTGTAGTATTAGGAAAAAAAACAAAAAAAAATAATAAATCAGGTTTAATTTCTACTGAATTATATTCAGATGGTAGATATTATGACTTACTTTTTGTTGACGGTGGAGTAGCACGCAATCAAAAATCAGGTTATTTACGAATGAATGGTAAAGAAGTTTACAAACATGCTGTAACTAAATTAGTTAAAGTAATTAAAACAAATCTAAAAAAAAATAAAATTAAAGTAGATGATATAGATTGGATTATACCTCATCAAGCAAATAAAAGAATTATGGAAATGATTGCAAAAAAATTACATATACCATCAAAAAAAATTTTAATGACTATAGAAAATCACGCTAACACATCATCTGCATCTATTCCATTGACGCTAAATTTTGCAATATCTAATAAAATTATCAAAAGAGGTCAGTTAGTTCTCCTCGAAGCAATAGGCGGTGGTTTAACTTGGGGTTGTTCACTTCTTAAATTTTAGTATATTAATAATATGGTTAATAAGAATTTAACAAGGTTAGAAATTTCAGATACAATTAATAAAGAAATTGGCATTTCACGATCTGAATCATCTTATTTTGTTGATAATATTGTAAATGAGATGACCAAAGCGCTTGTTGATCATAAATTATTAAAAATTTCTTCGTTTGGCACTTTA
This sequence comes from uncultured Alphaproteobacteria bacterium, assembly GCA_964516965.1. Classification (GTDB taxonomy): domain Bacteria; phylum Pseudomonadota; class Alphaproteobacteria; genus CAYNCC01. The sequence goes on from CAZEYC010000007.1 coordinate 10,324, forward strand.
AAAATTAGATTTAAAAAAGCAAGAATAGGTCGAAATCCAAAAACTGGTGAAGACGCAACAATATCATCTAGAAACATTGTCTCGTTTATACCTTCAAAAACTTTAAAAAATAAAATTAATAATAACTAAGAAATAAAATAATATTTACTTATTTCATATGTTTATATAGTATATTTTAATATATTATATTAAATATTTTGAAGCAAAATCCTAAATTCAAAACTATTAATGAAGTTTCTAGACAATTTAATATACCTCAACACGTTCTAAGATTTTGGGAAAATAAATTTAAGCAGTTATCTCCGCTAAAACTTTCAGGAAATAGAAGATATTATCGTAAATCAGACATGGAACTGATTAATTATATAAAAAATTTGTTATATGTTGATTGTATCAGTATTAAAGGTGTGCAAAAGATATTTGGAAATCAAAAAATTAATAAAATTCTAAATTCTAGTAACCCTATACTTAAAAAAAGTTCCTTGGGATATAGTAAAAAAAATTTAAGAGAAAATAATTTAAATAATCAAGATACAAAGAAATTAATAAAGGAATTTTGTTTGGAATTAAAAAAAATAGAGTCTTTGTTAGATAAATGAAAAAAGTATATCTCGTACATTCGCTTTTTCCTAAATTATCTTATGCTAAAAAGATTTCAAAGCTTGTTTTAGAAAAGAAATTAGCAGCATGTGTTAATATTAATACTGAAATAGAGTCTTTTTTTTTCTGGAAAAAAAAATTATATAATGAAAAAGAAATTGAATTAAGTTTTAAAACTAGTCTACTAAAGTTAAAAAAACTTATTAATTTTATTGAAAAAAATCATCCCTATGAATGTCCTTATATAGCAACTTTTCATATAGAAAAAGTAAATAAAAATTACATTGATTGGGTTAATGAACAAACAAAATAACTAAAAAAACAATCATAACTAAATTCAATTGACACATATATTTTATATGACATAATCCTTCAAAAAATGATGACAAACAAAATTAAAAACATTACATCTTCTAACGATAAAATAGAAAAATCACAATCATGGTATATTGTTGATGCAGAAAATCATGTATTGGGAAGATTATCGTCATTTATAGCGATAAGACTTATGGGCAAACATAAAACTGACTATAGTCAAAATATTATTTGTGGTGATAAAATTATTGTTATTAACGCAAAAAAAATAGTACTTACTGGAAAAAAATTAGAAGATAACAAATATTGGCATACAGGATATCCAGGCGGTATAAAAAGTAAAACGTTTAAAGATATTTTGGAAAGTCATCCTACTTTACTTATTAAAAATTGTGTAAAAAACATGCTAAAAAAAGGCCCTTTAGGTAAAAAACAATTAAAAAACTTATATATATTTTCAAATGACAAACATCCTTATGAAAGTCAAAATCCAACTAAATTAAATTTAAATTAGATGATTGAATTAAAAAATGAAGAAAAAAATATAAAACAAGGCGCATTCCAAAAAAAGATTTATGCAACTGGAAAAAGAAAAAATTCAATTGCAAAAGTCTGGCTTTCTCCAAAAGGGTCCGGAAAAATTACAATAAATAAAAAAGATTTTAATAAATATTTTAACAGTCCTTTTTTTAGTATGATAATAAAACAACCATTTGATGCAGTGCAAAATAATAGTTTTGATACAATTATTACTGTTAATGGAGGCGGATTATCTGGACAAGCTGGAGCTATTAAATTAGCTATTTCTAGAGCTTTATCTACAATAGATCCAAAATTTAGACCTCCTTTAAAACAAAAAGGATATTTGACTAGAGATAGTAGAGTTGTAGAAAGAAAAAAGTATGGTAGAAAAAAGGCTAGACGAAGTTTTCAATTCTCAAAACGTTAATCTTTAATTGAAAATATTCCTTAAATTTTTGTAAAAGAAACATATATCTGACTAAATTTAAACATTTTAAAGTATATAGAAATGAAGTTTAGAATTAATGCTGCTATTTTAGGCTCAACAGGTTATACAGGGATTGAGCTTATAAGATTATTAAGTTTTCATAATAAAGTTGAAATAAAATATTTAATTTCAAAATCTAATTATGGAAAGAAAATATCAGATTTTTACCCTGGGTTAAATTTTAAAAATTATCCAAAATTAGTAAAATTTTCTCAAGTAATTTGGAAAGAAATAGATGTTATTTTCTTGTGTCTTCCTACAGGAGAAAGCAAAAGAATAATTTCAAAAATACCAAAGAATTTGTGCATTATTGATTTGTCTAGTGATTTTAGATTTAATTCCTTAACTAGTGGAAAGTGGGTATATGGTATAGCAGATCACTCAAAATATTTTATTGATTATAATGAAAATGAAAAATCAGAAACAAAAATATCTAATCCTGGTTGTTATGCAACATCAATATTATCGCCATTAATACCATTAATAAAAAATAATTTTGTTCAAACTAACGATATAATTATAGACTCTAAATCAGGTATTACAGGTGCTGGTAAAAAAAGTGTTACGGAAAATCTTTTTAGTGAAGTTAGTAATTCTATAAAACCATATAAAATTGCTGAGCATAAACATTTAACTGAAATTGAGAAATGTATATCAAATTTTAGTAATAAAAAGAATGTAAATGTGAGTTTTACCCCACACGTTATTCCAATTAACAGAGGTATTTCATCAAGTATTTATATTAAATTAGTAAAGGGAAAAAATATTAAAAACATAAGAAATTTTTTTGAAAAAAATAATTTTACTTTTTTAAAAATACTGAAATCCAATCAAATTCCTACAATAAAAGATGTAATTGGTACTAATTCTTGTTTTTTTAATATTTTTCAAGATAGAATTAAAGGAAGAATAATAATAATTTCAGTTATAGATAACTTAATTAAAGGCGCAGCTGGGCAGGCGATACAAAATATGAATTTAAAATATAAATTTAAGGAAGATGAAGGTTTAAACTTCAATCCTGTTTTTCCATAATTAAGTAAAATCAATATGTTAGAGATACTAATTAATTTAATATATTAAGAAATAACAAGAATAATGTTGTTAAATTATAAAAAAATTAAACCAAAATTAGAAAAAAATGTTTTTATAGCTCCAGGTTCATATGTGATTGGTGATGTAAGAATTAGCTCTAAATCTAATATTTGGTTTAATGTTGTAATTAGAGGGGATGTTGAAAAGATTAGAATTGGATCTAATACAAACATTCAAGATTTAACAATGATTCACTGCACCACAGATGGCAATGGAACTATAATTGGTTCAAATGTCACCATAGGTCACAACTGCGTTATACATGATTGCAAAATTGAAGATAATTCGCTAATTGGCATGTCATCTACAATATTAGATGGTGCCATTGTAAAGAAGAATTCTATGTTAGCAGCTGGTTCTTTATTAACACAAGGTAAAATTGTAAAATCAGGAGAATTATGGGCAGGTAAACCAGCAAAATATCTAAGAAATTTAACAAAAATAGAAAAAGAATTTCTTAAAGATTCAGCTAATAGATATTATAAATTATCTAA
>CAZEYC010000008.1:0-13297 GCA_964516965.1 uncultured Alphaproteobacteria bacterium
AAATTATTTTTATCCAAAACCAAAAATAAATTCAAATTTTTTATCTTTTGAATTTAAAAAGAAAATTGAATTTGTAAAGAATGAAAATTTTTTATTAGAAATTGTAAAAAAAAGTTTTAATCAAAGAAGAAAAACCATAAAAAAAAGCTTAAAATTAAATAATTTTTCCGCAGAAAAAATTTTAAAAGACACAAAAATCAACATGTCTTCCAGACCTGAAGAACTTGATTATTTTAATTTCATAAAATTGTCTAATACTATGATTAACTTTAAAATAAAAAATTAATTCTTTTTTAATGAAGTTATAAATTTAATTAAATAATTTTTAGACAAAACTTTTGTTTTTTTTTCTTTAATTATTGAACTAATTTGTTTTGTTGCTAGTTGCAAGTTATCATTAATAAGCACATGTTCATATTCTTTCCAATGGCTTAATTCACTATTAAAAGATGACAATCTTTCATTAACTATATTTGTAGAATCTTGAGCCCTGTTTTTAAGTCTTTTTATTAATTCTTTTTTTGATGGTGGTAATATAAAAATACTTATTACTTTATTTCCTAATTTCTTTTTAATTTTTCTAGAACCTTGCCAATCAATATCAAATAAAATATCTTTACCTATTTTGTTTAATTGTTTTACTTTCTTTAATGAAGTTCCATAATAGTTATTAAAAACTCGAGCCCATTCTATAAAAAACTTTTTTTTTTTTAAATTTGTAAATTCCCTTTCTGAGATAAAATGATAATCTTTCTTATCTGTTTCATTAGGTCTTTTTTTTCTTGTTGTATAAGAAACTGAAAGTTCAATATTTTTATTCTTTTTTATTAATTTTTTAGCCAAAGTAGTTTTACCAGCACCTGAAGGAGATGATAATATGATATAATTACCAGTCTTTTTCATCTTTTTCATATATGTAAATATAATATTAGTTATTTTTTATTTTTTTAATATTATTTAAATGCTCCTTGTAACTAGTTGAAAAAATATGCCCCCCAGTTTCATCAGCTACAAAATATAATAGATTCCCAAAAGTAGGATTTGTTACAGCTATTATAGAATCTTTGCCAGGATTTGAAATTGGATTTTTTGGTAGTCCTGAATTTAAATATGTATTATATTCTGAATCAAAATTTAGATCTTCTTTTGTAAGTTCTCTATTAAATTCTCCATTTTGTTTTATAATTCCATAAATTACTGTTGGATCTGATTGAAGTTTCATTTTTAAATCTAATCTATTTAAAAAAACCTGAGCAACATTTGCTTTTTCTTCTTTTATTGAAGTTTCTTTCTCCACTATAGATGCTAGAATTAAAACTTCTTTGAAATTTTTTAAATTAATTTTTTTATTTCTATTTTTCCAAGAAGATTTTAAAGTTTCATTCATAGTAACTTGCATCTTAGAGATTATGTCTTTTATTTTTGTTCCATAAACAAAAAAATATGTATCAGGAAATAAAGAACCTTCTTCAGGTATTTTAATTTCAGTATCTACTATAATGCCTTCGATGTTTCTTAAAATATTTATTGCTTCTAATGATGATAAACCTTCTGCAATAGTAAATTTTCTTTGGTAAACATCTCCTTTCATTATTTTTTTTGCAATTTTAAATATATTATCTTTATAAAAATTATATTCTCCTGCTTTTAATTTTTTCTCTGCAAAATTAATATATACAAGTATCTCAAAAATACTTTTGTTATGAATAATTTTATATTGATATAAATTTTTTGATATGTGTCTCAAAGATTGGTTTGGTTTGATAATTAAATTATAATTATAATTTACAGTAGTAAATACCAAATCGTAAAATATTAAAAAAAGCAATATTAAATAAGAAAAAAAAATATAAAATTTATTTTTTTTTAATAGAGAAAAAGAAATCATATTTTTTAAATGGATTTGATTATTAAAGAAGCGTTTGTGCCGCCAAAGCCAAAAGAATTAGATAGCACGCATTCTACCTTATGATCTATGGAATTATTTGGTACTAAATCTATACCTTTTGATTCCTGAATTGGTTTATCAAGATTTAATGTAGGTGGAATTTTATTATTATTAATAGATAAAATAGAATATATAGCTTCAACACTACCAGAAGCACCTAATAAATGACCTATTGAAGATTTAGTTGAAGACATTTTAATTTTGTCTATATTTTTTAAAAAAATTTCTTTAATTGACTCAATTTCTATTTTGTCCCCGATAGGTGTGGATGTTCCATGTGCATTAATATAATCAATTTCTTCAATGTTTAATTTTGCATCTTTTAAAGCAGATTTTACACATCTTTTTGCTCCATTTCCATCATCTGGTGGTGATGTAATATGATAAGCATCACCACTTGTGCCATAACCAATTATTTCTGCATATATTTTAGCATTTCTATCTTTTGCATGATTATATTCTTCTAAAACAATTATTCCTGCTCCGTCTCCCATAACAAAACCATCTCTATTTTCATCAAATGGTCTAGATGCACTTACTGGTTTATTATTAAAATTAGTTGATAAAGCTCTTAAAGAACAAAATCCAGCCATACCAATTCTACAAACCGCTGCTTCAGCTCCTCCTGCGATCATAACATCAGCTTTATCAGTTTGTATTAATTTAAAAGAATCGCCTATTGCATGTGCTCCTGAAGAACAAGCAGTAACAATTGAATGATTTGGACCTTTGAATTTATATTTAATTGATATTTGACCTGATGCTAAATTAATTAAACTAGAGGGAATAAAAAAAGGACTTATTTTTCTTGCGTTAGATTTATTTAATAAAATTGAATTATTATATATTGTCGAAAGTCCGCCTATTCCAGAACCAACAATTACTCCAGTTCGTGAAGAATCAATTTCATTATTTACAATCCATCCAGAATTTTCTATAGCTTCACTTGCTGCTATCATTGCATATAAAATAAAATTATCCATTTTTCTTTTATCTTTTGCACTAAAATTTTTATTTATAACATCAGGGTGTATTGTTCCCCCAATTTTTGAAGGCAAATCATCTACATCGAAAGAATCAATTAAACTTATACCGGATTTACTAGATATTAATTTTTCCCAATTTGATTTTAGGTTGTGACCTAAGGAAGTAACTAAACCCATTCCGGTTATAACTACTCGGCGCATAATATTTATATATTAAGAAGTTCTTTGTTGAATGTAATCCACCGCATCTTTTACAGTAAAAATTTTTTCAGCAGCATCATCGGGGATTTCACATTTAAATTCTTCTTCAAATGCCATAACTAGTTCAACAGTGTCAAGACTATCAGCCCCTAGATCTTCTATGAATTTTGAATTATCTTGAATCTTGTCTTCTGAAATACCTAGGTGATTAACTATAATTTTTTTAACTCTTTTTGAAATATCGTCTGACATATTTATTTATGAACCTCTACAAAAAAAAATTATTAATAAGAAAAATATTACATCAAAAAAAACAAAATTAAACCATTAACATTCCGCCATTAATATTAATAGTTGACCCTGTTATAAAAGAAGCTTTGTCACTTGTCAAGAATGCAACGCATCTTGCTACGTCTTCAGGGGTACCTACTTTACCTACTGGAATTTTTTTTAACATCAAACTTTTTTGCTCTTCAGATAAAGCTTGTGTCATTGGACTTTCTATAAATCCCGGGGCAATACAATTTACAGTTATTCCTCTTGATGCAACCTCTAATGCTAGAGATTTATGCATTCCAATCATGCCAGCTTTTGAAGCTGCATAGTTAGCTTGCCCTGCATTCCCACCTATTCCAATGATTGAACTTATTCCAATAATTCTTCCCCATTTTTGTTTTATCATATTTCTTATAACCATTTGCGAAAGTTTAAAAGTTGAAGAAAGATTTAACTGAATCACTTCATTCCATTGGTTGTCTGACATTCTTATGCTTAAAGCATCTTTATTTATGCCAGCGTTATTTACTAAAATATCAATCTTTTTAAACTTTTTTATAGCTTGATCAAATAAATTTTCGATATCCTTATTCTTTGACAAATCAGCTGCTATTCCAAAAGAATTAGATCCTAATGATTTAGATAGTTTGGAAATTTTAGTTGAATTTGTACCTGTTAGTATAGTTGAATAACCCAATGAGCTTAACTCTTTTGCAATTGCTGAGCCAATTGCGCCTGTAGATCCAGTTATCAAAACAATTTTGTTATCTTGCCTTTTTTCCATCATAATTTTTTACTTTTTTAGATTATCCATATCCTCAGGATTTTGTATAGAAAAACATTTAATATTTTTTGTTGTTCTCTTAACCAAACCAATCAAAATATTTCCAGAGCCAATTTCATAAATTTCTTTTACACCTTGATTCTCCATATTTATTATAATTTCTCTCCATTTAACTGTTTTTGTTATTTGCTCAGATAACAAACTTGGAAAGTGTTCTTTCAAAGAACAATTGGTAGCATTAACATTAAAAATTATAGGAATTTTAGTATTAAAGAATTCTGTTCTTTCTAATTCTGTTTTCATATTTTCACCAGCATTTTTCATCAATGAACAATGAAATGGTGCGCTGACTTTTAAATCAACAACTAATTTAGCTCCCTCTTTTTTTGCTAATAACTTAAAATCATTTACAGATTCTTTGTTGCCACTAATTACTACTTGACCAGTAGAATTATCATTAGCAAGTTCACAAACTCCAGAATGTCTGAAATCTTCAATTAGTTTTTTTACATGATCATTATTCAATCCAATAATTGCAGCCATCTTGCCATTTCTTGATTCATCAGATTTACTCATTAATAGACCTCTATATTTAACTAATTTTGTAACAGAAACTAAATTTATACCCCCTGCTGCATACAAAGCAGTGTATTCTCCCAATGAATGGCCTGCTGTTATATCGCAATAGAAATTAGTTCTTTTTTTTATAACTTCTAATATAGCAATACTTACTGTTAATAAGGCTGGTTGAGCATTCTCAGTATTAGTTAGTTCATCTTCTTGACCTTCAAATATTTTTTTAGATAGAGATTCTTGTAAAATATCGTCAACTTTATCAAAAATATTTTTTGCTTCTGGGTACTTGTCATACCATAATTTACCCATTCCTACTTTTTGCGAACCTTGTCCTGGAAATATAAATGCTCTCATATATAACTTTCAGTTGATGTTTGCACAGTTTTAGAGTAAAAAAACCATTAATTTAAAATAATATTATAAAAAAAGTATGTCTTTATATGAATTAGTTTTTATTGCAAAACAAGAAGTTTCTTCTGTTAGAACTAAAGAATTAGCAAAGAAAATAAATGATTTTATTAAAGCAAAAGATGGAAATGTAAAAAAAGAAGAATATTGGGGTTTTAAAAGCTTGGCATATGAAATAAATAAAAATAAAAAAGGACATTACATTTATTTTGTATTAGATACATTGCCATCAACAATTATAGAATTAGGTAATCAAATTAAACTAACAGAGGACATAATGAGACACATATTCATAAAGATAAAAGAGAAAGAATATGAAAAACAAGCAACTGTTATGATGAGTGAAGATAATGATTGATCTGCCACAAAAAGAATTAAAAACTGATAAAAGGCCCTATAGCTTTAAAAAAAGATCTTGCCCATTATCTATTAAAGGAGCTCCTAAAGTAGATTATAAGAATGTTAAATTATTGAAAAAATATATTTCTGATAGAGGAAAAATATTACCTAGCAGGATCACATCTGTTTCAGCAAAAAAACAACGTGAATTAACAATAGCAGTTAAAAGGGCAAGATTTTTAGCACTTTTACCATATTTAAAAAAATAAAATGGAAGTTATTTTAATTGAAAATATCGAAAAATTAGGAAAAATTGGAGACGTCGTTAAAGTTAAAGCCGGCTATGCAAGAAATTATTTACTTCCAAGAAAAAAAGTTTTAAGAGCTAATAAAGAAAATTTAAAAATATTTGAAGAAAAAAAATCTATTATTGAAGCTGAAGAAAATAAAAGAAAAGAAAAATCAATTGAAATATCTAAAAAAATAAAAAATTCAGATTTTTTAGTAATAAGAAATGCTAGTGAGAATGATCAACTATATGGATCGGTTACTTCTAAAGATATAATTAAAGAAATTAAAGCAGTAAAAAATATAGATTTTCTTAATGAACAAATAAATTTAAAGAAACCAATAAAAAAACTTGGTGTTTACAAAATATTAATCTCTGTATATACAAATATACAAGAAAACATATTAATAAATGTTGCGAAAACTAAAGAATCCGCAGAATCGCAACTTAAAAAATATCAAAATCCTAAATTACAAAAAAGTATTAGCAAGAAAGTAAAAACTGAAATTAAAGAAGAAAAAGAATTATCAACAAAAGATTTGTTAAAAGATATAGAAAAAAAAGATATTAAAGAAGAAAATGAAACTAAAGTAAAAAAAACAAAGACTGAAGTTAAAAAAGTTAATAAAGAACGCGTTGCAAGCAAAGAAACAAGAAAGAAAATAGGAAAAGCAGTTAAAGGAAGAGTTATAAGCGAAGAAAAAAAAGGAAAGTCAAAAAAAGTTACAAAAAAAAAGGAAATTAAAAAAAAATTACCAAAAAAAATTAAAAAAAGTCCCAAAAAAAAATAATTTTCATTTTATCCACAACATTTTAAAGTTATCCTTGATATCCACATCTAAATTGCAAATAAATAATATATTTTTATGCTATTATTTATTTTGTTCCTTATAAATGGCAATAGAAGCAAAAAATATTAAAGAAGTTAATAAAGATCTCCAGATACTACCTATGAACTTAGAGGCAGAGCAAGCTTTATTGGCATCCTTATTGACTGACAACAAATCATACGAATCAATATCTGATTTTCTAAAACCAAATCATTTTTACGACAATATAAATTCAAAAATCTTTGAGGCAATTTCAAGATTAATTGAAAACAATCAATTAGCTGATCCTTTAACTTTAAAAAACTATTTTGCACAAAAGAATCAACTTGAACATATTGGTGGAGACAAATATCTTATAAAACTCGCTAAAAATTCTACTGTCATATCTAACTCAAAAGAGTATGGAAAATTAATTTATGATTTATTTCAAAGAAGAGAAATAATTAAAATATCAGATGAAGTTTCTAATGAAGCTCATGAATTTGATTTTGACACTAATGCATCAGAAATTATTGAAAAAGCAGAAAGTAAACTTTTTAATTTATCTTCAACAGGAGAAACAAGTAAAGATTTTCAAGGTTTTTCAACATCTTTAATTCAGGCCATAAATAGTGCTGAAGCAGCATATAAAAGAGATGGGCAACTTTCAGGAATAGCAACAGGTTTCACTGACTTAGATACTTTACTTGGTGGTTTTCATAATACAGATTTAATTATTCTTGCTGGAAGACCATCAATGGGTAAAACTGCTTTAGCGACTAATATAGCTTTTAAAATGGCTAGATTAAATTCAAATGAAAATAAAAACAAAAAAAATGTGGTGGGATTCTTCTCCTTAGAAATGTCCTCTGAACAATTAGCTACAAGAATACTTGCTGAAGACTCAAGTATATCCTCAGAAAAAATAAGAAGAGGTGCATTAAAATCAAATGATTTCCAAAAAATAATTAAATCAAGTCAGAACTTAAATGAATTAACCTTATTTATTGATGATAGCCCAAATCTATCAATTTCAGCATTAAGAACAAGAGCTAGAAGATTAAAAAGAAAACATGGCCTAGATGTTATAATGATTGACTATCTTCAACTTTTACGTCCAGCAATAGAAAGGCCAGATAATAGAGTTTTGGAAATTGCAGATATGACCAGAAATTTAAAAGCTTTGGCAAAAGAATTAAATATTCCTGTATTATGTCTTTCTCAATTATCTAGACAGGTTGAACAAAGAGATGACAAAAGACCACAATTATCAGATTTAAGGGAATCTGGGGCAATAGAACAAGATGCAGATGTTGTAATGTTTGTTTATAGAGAAGAATATTATTTAGAAAGAAAAGAACCTTCTCCTGGTTCTGAAGAATATCAAAAATGGCAAGAAAAAATGAGTAAAATACATAATACATCTGAAATTATTATAGCTAAACAAAGACATGGTCCGATAGGTAGGATAAATCTTCATTTTGAACCAGCAATAACAAAATTTAGTAATCTTGCAAAAAAAGATATCTTGCAAAGCGATATTTAAAAAAAAATTATTAAAATATGTCAGGATTAATAAATAATTTTTATCAAAAAATAATTATTAAAAATCCTTTATTAATAATTTCTTTTTTAATTTTAATCCTTGGTTTTTTCTCCTTTCATGCAAAAAATTTTGAGTTAGATGCTTCAGCGGATTCGTTAATTCTAGAAGAAGATAAAGATCTTAAAATCTTTCGAGAAATTACTAAACGTTACGATACAAAAGATTTTGTGATAATTACCTATAAACCAAATGAAGATTTATTTTCTTCAAACACATTTCAAAACATAAAAGATCTAAAAAACAAACTTGAGAGTTTAGGGAATGTTTATGAAGTTATTTCATTAATTGATCTCCCTTTACTAAAATCAGCAAATGTACCGCTAAAAAAACTTAGTGAAGATAAAATAAAAAGGATTATAGATTCAGATATAGACATTAATTCTGCAAAAAATGAGATTCTTGAAAGCCCAATATTCAAAAACCTTATAGTTAGTGAAGATGGTAAATTAACTTCTTTAATTGTAAATCTTAAAAGAGACGAAGAATTTATTCAATTACTAAGAAAAAGAAATGATCTTCATGCTAAAGAAAAATTAAATAATAAAGAGGAAAAACAACTTAAAGAAATACTTCAAGAATACGATAAAAAGAAATCTAATTTAAAAAAAATTAATCATAAAAACATTACTTCTATCAGAAAAATCATTAAAGAATTCTCAAATACTGGTGAATTTCATCTTGGAGGCGTTCCTATGATTGCCGATGATATGATTGAGTTTATAAAAAGTGACTTAATTAATTTTGGTGTCGGAGTCTTTTTGTTTATTGTAATTACACTTATAGTTGTTTTTAGAGAAATAAGATGGGTAGCCATACCGTTGCTGAATTGCTTTTATGCTGTTTTAATTATGATTGGAGTTCTTGGGTTTGTAAATTGGGATGTAACAGTCATATCTTCTAACTTTATTTCTTTAATGCTAATTTTAACGATTGCAATGAACGTTCACTTAGCGGTTCGATACAAACAACTCTGCAGTGAAATGACAAATAGTGACCAAAGTGAAATTGTTTTTTTAACAACTAAAAAAATGGTTTGGCCTTGTTTATACACAGCATTAACTACAATTTGCGCTTTTACATCTTTAGTTTTTAGCGGTATTAAACCAGTTATAGATTTTGGATGGATGATGACAATTGGATTAAGTGTAACTTTCTTAACTTCTTTTATTTTATTTCCATCTATACTATTGCTTTTAGAAAAAAAAGAATGTTCATTTGATAACGAAAAGCAATCTCTTTTTACTGGCGGTCTTGCTTATTTAGCAAAAAATCATGGAAATAAGGTTCTCTTTTTATCTGTCTTGTTAGTAATTATAACTGTTTTTGGTATTACAAAATTAAAAGTTGAAAATAGTTTTATAAATTATTTTAAAGAAAAAACAGAGATATATCAGGGAATGAAACTTATTGATGAAAAGCTTGGGGGCACTACTCCTATGGATGTAGTTATAAATTTTAAAAAAGAAGAAAATGTTTCTACCGATAATATTCCAACATCAAATGATGATGATTTAGGTTTAGATGAAGATTTTTTTGATTTTGGGTCTGAAACAGAAATTGATACTAAAGATTATTGGTTTACATCAATCAAAATTAAGCAAATTGAAAAAGTTCATAATTATTTAGAAAGTCTTCCGGAAATAGGAAAGGTTTTATCCTTAACTTCGTTAATTAGAGTTGCTGAAGATCTTAATGAAGGTAAGGAATTTGATCCTTTTGAATTAAATGTTATTTATAAAAAACTTCCTGAAAAGTTAAAAAAGAATGTGGTTGATCCTTATATATCAATAGAAAATGATGAAGCACGAATTAATTTAAGAGTTCTAGACTCTTCAAAAGATTTAAGAAGAAAAGAACTTATTGAAAGAATAAGTGATGATTTTAAAAATAAGTTGGAATTAAATGATGATCAGTTCCAAATTGCAGGAGTTTTAATTTTATATAATAATATGCTGCAAAGTCTTTTTGACTCACAAATTAAAACACTTGTGTTTGTAATGATAGGAATAGCAATTATGTTTATTATTTTATTTCGGTCATTAACACTATCTATAATTGGTATTGTCCCAAATTTTATAGCTGCAATCTCAATTCTTGGAATTATGGGTCTTTTAAAATTACCTCTTGATATGATGACTATTACAATTGCTTCTATAACAATTGGAATCGCAGTAGATAATAGTATCCATTATATTTATCGTTTTAGAGAAGAGTTTAGAAAAATACAAGATTATAAAAACACAATAGATGTCTGTCATATGAGTGTTGGCAGAGCTATATTTAATACATCTGTTACAATAATATTTGGATTCTCAATATTAGTTTTATCAAATTTTATTCCTACTATTTATTTTGGAATTTTTACAGGTTTAGCAATGTTAATAGCAATGCTAGCTGTATTAACTCTTTTACCTAAACTAATTTTATTAATTAAACCATTTTAAATAATGATAATTATAGACATCGTTATTATAGGCTTGAGCGTGCTTTCTTCTTTATTGGGATTAATAAGAGGATTTGTTAAAGAATTTTTATCTTTAACTAAATGGCTTTTATCTGCTTATATTACTTATATTTCGTTTGAACAAATTAAGTCTTTTTTGTCAGCATACATAAGAGATACAATTATTATTGAATTTTTAGCTAGTGGTGTAGTATTTGGAATAATTTTTTTAATTTTATCAATAATTTTTAATTTTATTTCAAGAATAATAAATACTCAAAGTTTAGGACTAATAGATAAAATTCTTGGATTTAGTTTTGGTTTCTTGAGAATAATTTTAATTTTTTCTTTGATCTTTATAATTTACAAGAATATTTTCTTCGATATCACAGAACCTGATTGGATAAGTGATTCATTTTTTATTGAGTATATAGATTATACATCTAAATATATTCAAAAAAACATTTTAGACTTAGACTTAAATAATGATATCATCCTTGAAAGTTAGAAAAAACACCCTACAAATAACTATATAATGATATCATTATTATAATATGTGCGGAATATTTGGTATATTTAATCATGAAGATGCTGCAACAATAACCGCTCTAGGATTACATTCTCTTCAACACAGAGGTCAAGAAGCTTGCGGTATAGCTTCTCACGATAGAAAAAACTTTTATTTAGAAAAAAAAATAGGATTAGTTGGGGATAATTTTACTAAAAAAGATGTTATTGACAAATTACCTGGAAACCACGCCATTGGTCACAATAGATATCCAACTGCTGGAGATCCAGCTCTAAGAAATGTCCAACCATTTTTTGCAGATTTAGCAAGTGGTGCTGTTGCTGTTGCTCACAATGGTAATCTTACAAATGGTTTATCTATTAGAAAAAAATTAGTTGAAAAAGGATCAATTTTTCAATCAACTTCTGATACTGAAACTATAATTCAGCTTATTGCAACTTCAAAAAGAACAAATTTCGTAGATAAATTAATTGAAGCTTTGTTTCAAATTCAAGGTGGGTTTTCATTAGTTGTAATGACAAATAAAAAATTAATTGGTGTTAGAGATCCGTATGGAATAAGACCTTTAGTTCTTGGAGATCTAGATGGTTCGCCTATTTTAACTTCAGAAACCTGTTCCCTTGATATTATAGGAGCAAAATTTGTAAGAGAAATTGAAAATGGAGAAATAGTTGTAATTTCTGAAGATAAAATTAAATCTATAAAACCTTTCCCAAAGGTTAATTGTCGTCTTGACATATTTGAATATATATACTTTTCAAGACCTGATAGTTCTATAGGTGGAAAAAATATTTATGAATGTAGAAAAAACTTTGGTAAACAATTAGCAAAAGAATCAAAAATAAAAGCTGATATTGTTACAGCTGTCCCAGATTCAGGAATGCCAGCAGCAATTGGATATGCTGATGAATCTGGCATACCTTTTGAACTTGGACTAATAAGAAATCATTATGTAGGTAGAACTTTTATTGAACCAAAACAACAGGTAAGACAATTTGGTGTAAAGTTAAAACATAATGCCAATGCTAGTTGCATTAAAAATAAAAGTATAATTTTAATTGATGATTCAATAGTCAGAGGAACAACGTGTCTAAAAATAGTACAAATGCTTCATGCTGCTGGAGCAAAAGAAATTCATATGCGTGTTGCAAGTCCCCCAATAAAACATCCTGATTATTATGGTGTTGACACTCCTAAAGAGAGTGAACTTCTTGCAGCTAAAAAGAGTATTAAAGAAATGGCAGAATTCATAGGTGTAAAATCACTAGCATTCTTATCAATAAAAGGCTTATACAATGCAATGGGTTGTGAAAATAGAGATGAAAAAACACCTCAATTCACAGACCACTGTTTTACAGGTGATTATCCTGTAATTCCAATTGATAAAACATTGGATAAATCTAAACATGATCAATTGTCTTTTTTAAGTAATGTAAAAATCTAAATTAATTATTTTTCTTTTCATATGGATTCTTAGTTGAATCAAATATTATAAAAATTGGAATATTTCCAAATTTAAAAAAATTTTTTAATTTTTTTTCTAAGAATCTTTTATAGGTTAGAGCTATTTTACTAGAATAATTTGAGAATATTATAAAGGTAGGAGGAAAATTTTTAATTTGGGTAATATATTTAAATTTTATTTCTTTTCCTTTAATTTTAGATGGTGGATTTAACTTTGTTACATAATTCAACCACTTATTCAATCTTGAAGTTTGTATTTTTTTATTAAACGTTTCTATAATCTTTTTAGATAATTCAAATATTTTATTAAATCTTATATCTTTCAATGCAGATATAAACATAATCTCAGCACTAATAATTTGAGTTAATGAAAATTTAAAAATATTTGTAAGTTTTTTCTTTATAATTTTTTTATTTTTAATTAAATCCCATTTATTAAATATGACAATTAATCCTTTCCCATTATTTAAAGAATAATTAACTAATCTCTTATTTAATCTATCTAATCTTTCAATAGTGGACTCTAAAATAAGAATAACTATATCACATGATTTAATTGCTTTGGTTAAATTTATAAAATCAACATTTTTTTTTTTATAAACGCCTGCTGTATCAATTAAAATAAATACTCTATTTTTA
>CAZEYC010000009.1:0-11839 GCA_964516965.1 uncultured Alphaproteobacteria bacterium
TTTTTATTTTCTTTAATATAAAAAGTTTCATTTCCTTCATTTCTTTTTTTACCTTTAGCAATTGATACTAATTCTATTTTTTTATCCAAATTAAGATTTTTTAATACATTTAAAGCAGTACTCAAATGCCCTTTTCCGCCATCTATAATCATTAAATCTGGAAATGATATTGTTTTAGAATTTTTTTTTAATCTTCTAATAAGAACTTCATAAATCATAGAATAGTCATCACTCTTAGAAATTATCTCCTTTCTTTTAAATTTACCTTTAATATTAAATTTTCTGTAATTATTTTTTATAAATCCATCTTTATTAAAATAAACCATGGCACCAACAGCAAACTCACCTGAAGTATGACTAATATCATATATTTCTATAGTTTTAGGAATTTTTTTTAATTTAAAAATACTTTTAATTTTATTTAAAAAAAATTCATTGCTATTTTTTTCATTTATTTTTCTGTCTAATTCTTTTTCTGCATTTTTTTCTGCATTTTTTATTACATTTTTTTTTTGACCTTTTAATGGTATTTCTATATTAATTTTATATCCGGACTTTTTTTTCAAAGCATTGATCAAAAGATTTTTCTCAGGAATTTTTTTATTAATAAGTATTAGTTTTGTTACTATTTTATCTGAATAGTATTGTCCTATAAATGATTGCAAAATATTTACTTCTGTTTCATTATCCCCATGGCGTGGAAAATAATATCTACCACCAAGATTTTGTCCTCCCCTAAAATAAAATATTTGTATACAGGTCGTATGATTTTTCTTTTTTATAGATATAACATCTGCATCGCCAATAGAACTTATATTGATAGATTGTTTTTCTTGTATTTGATTTAATGCCTTTACTCTATCTCTTATATTGGCTGCTTTTTCATATATTTGTTTAGAACTATATTTTTCCATTTCATATTTTAAATCTGACTGAATTTTTTTATTTTTTCCTTTCAAAAATGAAATTGCTTGATTTGAAAGATTTAAATATTTTTTTTCTTCAATTTTTTTTACACATGGAGCTGAACATTTTTTAATTTGATATAACAAACATGCCCTTTTTCTTGCTTTAAAATAAGAGTCTGAACAAGATCTAATTAAAAATGCTTTTTGTAATGAATTTATAGTTTTTTCAACTACTCCAGCAGATGAATAGGGCCCAAAGTAAACTCCATTTTTTTTTTGTTTACCTCTATGTTTTAATATTTGAGGCCATTTATTTTTTGTAGTTAATAAAATATATGGTAAAGATTTATCATCTCTTAAAACTATATTAAATCTTGGTTTATTTTTTTTTATTAAATTGCTTTCAAGTAAAAAAGCTTCAGCCTCAGTCTTTGTTGTAATAGTTTCAATACTATTTATTTGATATATCATTCTTTGAATTCTATTTGATAAAGAAGAAGTATTTCTATAACTTGAAATTCTTTTTTTTAGGTTTTTTGCCTTACCAATATATATAATTTCATTTTTTGAATTTAAATATTGATAAATTCCGGGCCCAGTAGATATATTTGTCAATTTATTCTTTATAATGTCTAAACCATTCATTTCACTAATTTTAATACCAAAAAATTTATAATAAAAATTATATCCACTATTTGTGTGGATAAACTTGTGTAAATAATAGTATTTTTATAAAATTATGGCGGATTTCCTTATATTTTTGTTAAGTGATCAAAAAATAGGCAATTTTTTATAAAACATTGATAATACTGTATAATTTAAAAGTCAAGAAGTTTGTAATTTATTATTTTTCTTTTATTTTTTTTTTTTAAATTATTTCCAGATAAATTGTGTAAAACTAGTATTTTTTTTCATAAAAATTTATATATTTCAGATAAATTAATACTTTAAATAAATTTATTCATCTAAAATATTTTTTTTATTATTTGCCCAACCTAAGTGTTGTCCTGAATCAACAGTAATCAGTTGTCCAGTTATAGATTGATTATTTATAATAAATTTAACTGCATTAGCAATTTCCTTAGGGTTTACCTTTTTTTTAAGGGGCATTGATTGATATTGCTTTTTAAAATTATTTTCAGTTTGTCTTTTACTTGCGAATGTTGGTCCTGGACCTATTGCATTAACTCTTATTTGAGGTGCTAAGGACATAGCTAAAGTTTGCGTTAATGTCCACATCATTGATTTTGTTAATGTATAAGTTGTAAAGAAAGGAGTTAAATTTATAACTCTTTGATCAACAATATTTATTATATTGCCATTCATTTTCTTTGGTAAGTTTTTCGCAAACTGTTGTATTAAAAAAATTGGTGCCCAAACATTTGTATTTAAGTGATAATCCCAATTCTTTTTTTTAATATTTTCTATACCATCTAATTCAAAAGTGGATGCATTATTTATTAAACAATTAATATTTCCCATTTCTTTTTTTGCATTTATAAATAATCTTTTTAGCTCCGACTCATTTGATAAATTTGCTCTTATACAACAGCAATTTATTTTGTAAGAACTTAGCCTTTTTTTTAAATTAAAAGCTTTGTTTCTAGATTTGTTATAATGAATTATGATGTTCCATCCTTCTTTAGCAATTTGTTCAGAAATAGCCGCACCTATTCTTTTAGACCCACCTGTTATTAATGCTATATTTTTCATCCTTTAAAAATAAGAAAAATGTAGACTATATAAAATATAAAAAGAATATTCCCTTCTCTTCTATCAATAATTTTGGGCTTTTTTGGAAACATTATAAAAATAAATACTAGCAGTGTTGAAAGAGCTAGAAAAATTATATCAGATATTTCGATGTTTTTTAAGATAGCTCCATTTCTACCACCAATATTTTCATAAATCTCGACAGCACTAAGCATTACAAGAATATTATACATGTTAGAACCTAGTACAGTTCCCATAGCAACTCCTTGTTTTTGTTTAAGAGCAGCAGCTACACAAATAGTTAATTCTGGTAAGGAGGTCCCAATTGCAACTAAAGATAGCCCTATAACTCTTTCTGAGATTGTATAGGTTTCAGCTAACTTAACAGCGCTGTCTATGAGAAGATGAGAACCAAGTACTAGCCCTGCTATAAAAAAAATATTTTTTAATATTAGAGAAAAAGTTGTTTTTTTTATACTTGGGATTTTTTTAGTATTTAATTTTTCTATATTAATTCTTTGGAGAAAAAAATAAATGAAAAGTAGTATAGCTAGCATAGATACCATAATAGATTCAGCACTATTTAAGCGTAATAAAAATATTGCTGGGAAAATTACAACAAATATACTTGCAACTGTTTCAAGCTTAATAACATCTTCTGAATGAATTTTTAGAGGATAAATTGTTGCTGATAAACCAATTACTAAAAGTATATTTGCAATATTGCTTCCTACTAAATTACCAACAGCAATTCCTGAATAACCTGAATACACGGATTTTATACTAGCACTTAGTTCAGGAATAGAAGTGCCTAAAGCAATTGTACAGCTTGCTATTATAAATTGAGAAACATTTAGTTTTTTAGCTAAATCACTAATATTTTCAATCAAACAATGAGCACTTATTAAAAGAACAAGTAACCCAAAAAAAGTTAACAAAATTAAATCTAAATTAAATATCATTTTGCAATTTTTTTAGTAGTAATTAATTCTAAATCTCTTAGTTTCATTTTTTTTATTTTGTCTCTAATTTTTGCCGCTTCTTCAAATTCTAAATTTGAAGCACGTTCTAACATTTTATTATTCAAATCATTTAAATATTCTGTTATATTTTTTTCTGCTTTATCTATCACTTCTTTATCTTTTATGTCAACTGTATAAGAGTCTGCTTCGTAAACACTTTTTAAAATATTATTTATATTTTTTTTTATGCTTTCTGGTGTTATGTTATTTATTTTATTATACGATAATTGTTTTGACCTTCTTCTATTTGTTTCCTCTAAAGCTTCTTTTATACTTTTAGTTTTTTTGTCAGCATATAAAATTACTTTTCCATCTACGTTTCTTGCTGCTCTACCAATTGTTTGTATTAAAGATGTTTTTGATCTCAAAAAACCTTCTTTATCCGCATCGAGAATTGCAACCAAACCACATTCTGGAATATCCAATCCTTCTCTTAATAAGTTAATACCTATTAATATATCAAACACACCTTTCCTTAAATCTTGAAGAATCTCAACCCTTTCTAAGGTGTCAATGTCTGAATGTAAATATCTTACTTTAAGATTTGCTTCATCGAAGTAATCTGTAAGATCTTCAGCCATTTTTTTTGTTAAAGTAGTTACTAAAATTCTTTGAGATTTTAAAATACATTTTTTACATTGATCCATCAAATCATCAACTTGTTTTGATGCAGGCTTGATTTCACACATTGGGTCTATTAATCCTGTAGGTCTTACTAATTGTTCAACTATCTTGCCATTTGCCTGTTTTAATTCCCATTTGCTGGGAGTGGCAGAAACAAAAATAGTTGTTGGACGCATTTTTTCCCATTCTTCAAATTGTAAGGGTCTATTATCTAAG
The DNA here is from genome assembly GCA_964516965.1 of uncultured Alphaproteobacteria bacterium. Classification (GTDB taxonomy): domain Bacteria; phylum Pseudomonadota; class Alphaproteobacteria; genus CAYNCC01. Next base: position 4,484 of record CAZEYC010000009.1, read on the forward strand.
CAAGAAGGCAATCTAAAACCATATTCAGCAAGAGTAGATTTTCTTGATCTATCTCCTTTATACATACCATGAAGTTGTGGAATAGATACATGACTTTCATCAACAAATAAAAGAGAATCATTTGGAAGATATTCAAATAATGTAGGAGGAGGTTGGCCAGGTTCTCTTCCTGTAAGATATCTTGAGTAATTTTCGATACCTGCACAACTTCCTGTTGCTTCTATAGTTTCAATATCGAAATTTGTACGTTGTTCTAACCTTTCAGCTTCAAGAAGTTTATTACTATCTTTAAAAAATTTTAATCTTTTTTCTAATTCAATTTTAATATTATTAATAGCTTTATTTAGTGTAGGCTTAGGAGTTACATAATGACTATTTGGAAAAATTTTTACAAATTTTAATTTATTTAATTTTTTTCCGGTTAAAGGATCTATAGAATTTATATTTTCAATTTTATCACCAAAAAAAGAAATTCTCCAAGAACAGTCATCATAGTGTGAAGGAAAAATGTCAATTACATCTCCCCTTACACGAAATGTTCCCCTGTAAAAATTTATATCATTTCTTACATATTGTAATTCTACTAATTTAGTTAAAAGGTAATCTCTTGTAATTATTTCATTCTCACTCAAAGAAAAAGTCATAGTTGAATATGTTTCAGGGGAACCAATACCATAAATACAAGATACACTTGCTACAATAATTACATCATTTCTTTCAAATAATGATCTTGTTGCTCCATGACGCATTCTATCAATTTGTTCATTAATTGAAGATTCCTTTTCAATAAAAGTATCAGTTTTAGGCACATATGCTTCAGGTTGGTAATAATCATAATAAGAAACAAAATATTCAACTGCATTTCTTGGAAATATTGATTTCATTTCACTATATAGTTGCGCAGCAAGTGTCTTATTTGGAGCTAGTATTAAAGATGGTTTTTGTAATTCTTCTATAACATGAGCCATAGTAAATGTTTTTCCTGAACCGGTAACACCTAACAAAGTCTGATTTCTATGATTTTCTGATACATATTTAGAAATTTGTTTAATTGCTGAAGGTTGATCGCCAGAAGGTTTAAATGAACTTTCAATAACAAACTTAATATTTTTTTTTTCTTCAAGATTTTTCATTATTTATAAAAATAATCTAACAATTAATTAAATAATTTAATTAAAATTAATACTATCTTTTTTTTTAAAAATTTATTATAGATTACATAGGATATTGATATGAGTTTCTTTTCGCAAAGGGTAACTAGAATACAACCTTCACCAACTATTTCTATATCTGCAAAAGCTAAAGAATTAAAACAGCAAGGTAAGGAAATTATTAATTTTTCAACAGGAGAACCTGATTTTGACACACCTGATAATATAAAAAATGCAGCAATTAAAGCTATTAAAGAAGGTCAAACTAAATATACCGCAGTTAACGGAACAAAAGAATTAAATGAAGCAATAATAAAAAAATTTAAAAGAGAGAATAATTTAACTTTTACACCAGATGAAATAACAGTAGGTTGTGGTGGGAAACAAGTAATCTATAACGCATTAGCAGCTACTATTGAAAAAGGTGATGAAATAATAATACCTTCACCTTATTGGGTTTCATATCCAGATATGACTCTTTTAGTTGAAGGTCAACCTGTAGTATTAGATTGTTCTTTAAAAAATAATTTTAAAATAAATCCACAAGACTTAGAAAATTGCATTACAAATCAAACAAAATGGATAATTCTAAATTCTCCATCAAATCCTACCGGAGCTTTATATAGTGAGATAGAATTACAGAATTTAGCAAAAATATTATCTAAACATCCACATGTTTGGATCATGTGTGATGATTTATATGAACATATAATTTTTGACAATTTAAAATTTAAAAATATTTTGCAAGTTGATTATAAGCTTAAATCAAGAACATTACTTATCAATGGCGTTTCAAAAGCTTATGCAATGACTGGCTGGAGATTAGGTTATGGCGCAGGTCCAAAAGAATTAATAAAAGAAATAAGTAAAATTCAATCACAAAGCACAACACATACTTCTTCTATTTCACAAGCGGCTGCGATAGAAGCATTAAACAATAGCGATAAATTTATAAATAAAAACAAAAAAATTTTTCAAGAAAGAAGAGATATTATTTATTCCAATCTAAAAGAATTTCCTCAACTTCAAGTTTTTTTACCCCAAGGTTCTTTCTATGTTTATGTTTGTTGTAATGATTTAATAGGAAAAAAGAGAGAAGATGGAAATGAAATAAAGAACGATATAGATTTTTCGGATTATTTGCTAGATGAAGGAGTTGCTGTAGTTCCAGGTGAAGCTTTTGGATGTTCTAATTTTTTTAGAATTTCTTTTGCAACATCAAATGAAAATATTAACGAAGGTTGTAAAAAAATTCTTTCAGCTTGTAGTAAATTAAAATAAGACTATTCAGCAATATATTTTTCTGCATCAATAGCAGCCATACATCCCATGCCTGCTGCAGTAACAGCCTGCCTATATATTTTATCAGTAACATCTCCTGCTGCAAAAACTCCTGGTACATTTGTTTCTGTACTTCCAGATTTTGTTAAAATATAACCTTCTTTATCTAATTTTATTTTATTTTTAAAAATGTTAGTTGCAGGATCATGCCCTATTGCAATAAAAACACCTTCTAAATCAATTGACCCTACTTTATTTGTTTTGGTGTTGATTATAGAAATGCCTTTAACCTTTTTAGGATTTTCTTCTCCATAAATTTCTTGAATATTATTATTCCAAATAACTTTAATTTTTGGATTTTTAAATAATCTTTCTTGTAAGATCTTTTCTGCTCTTAATTTGTCTCTTCTGTGAATTAAAAGTACTTTTTTAGCATGAAGCGTTAAATATAAAGCTTCTTCTACAGCTGTATTTCCTCCACCAACAACAGCAACTATTTTATTTTTAAAGAAAAATCCATCGCATGTTGCACAAGCAGACACACCATAACCTTTAAATTTTTCTTCACTTTTATTACCTAACCATCTTGCGGTGGCACCAGTAGCAATTATTATTGTTTTTCCATAATAGAGCGATTTACTATCACCAATGAGCTCAAACGGTTTTGATTTAAAATTACAATTTGTAATTGTATCACTAATAATTTTAGCACCAACACTTTCTGCTTGCGATTTCATTTGATCCATAAGCCAAGGCCCTTGAATAACATCTTTAAATCCAGGATAATTTTCAACATCTGTAGTAATAGTCATTTGACCGCCAGGTTGTTGACCATTTACTAAAATTGGATTCATATTTGCTCTAGCAGTATATATTGCAGCTGTGTAACCAGCTGCACCAGAACCAATGATAATAGTATCGCTTTTATAATTCTTCATAATTATAATTTAATTTTTTTTTAACCTTTTTTACCACTTCATCGATATCATTTAATGCTTTATTATTATTTTTTAAAGACATAGAGTCTTTTAAGTAATTAGCTAATTTTAAATCAATCAAATTTTTTATAAACAAACTAAATTTTTTTGATTTTGTTGGTATATCAATAATATATGTTGGTTTACCAGTGCTACATGCCTCAGTAACCATAGAAACAGAATCACTTGTAACAATAATTGCTTTTGAAAAACTTATTGCGTTTAAATAAGAAATTTGTTTTGAACCTGGTAAAACAAAAACAAAATTTTTATTTAACAAATTTTTTTTTAAATGCATGTAATCATTTTTACTTGTTCTTCTTGAAAAAAGAATAAGAACTTTAATTTTATTTTTTTTTTGTATTAAAGTGAGATTATTAATTATTTGATTTAAAATTAAGTTTGTTATTTTGTGATGCCTACTGTTTCCACCAATTAAAACAGTAATAAAATTTTCATTTAAAACGCCAGGTCTTTTTCTCTTACAAATACTTTTAATATATTCTAAATTAATTTTTGTAAGAGCACCATGAGTTTCTATTACATTTGAACCACGACACTTATCGTGTTTAGGACTAATGACCACATCAAAGTTTTTTGTATTTATAGGAGGTTTTTGTATAAAAATTGAAAAAATTTTGTTTTTTGATTTTTTTTTTATTAGTTTTGCATAATAAGCAGTATTTTTACCACATGATATTATAAATTTAGGAAAAGGAGTTTTTAAAAATTTTGTTTTTTTTAAGTTAAAGATAGTTAATGCATTTCTTTCTAGAAAGTTTAATTTTTGAGTTTTTATAATTTTATAATTAACATTTAACTTTTCAGCTAGAGAAATTGATTGTTTCTCATGTCCTGTTAAATTATCTGACAATATCCAACAATTTTTTTTAGACATTTTTTATAACCTTATTATTAATTTTTTTTTTTAAAAAATATTTTTGCAAAGAAGATATTTCTAAATTTTTATTAGATAATTCTTTAATTGCTTGAACGACAGCTTTGGCTCCAGCCATAGTTGTATAATATGGAATTTTATTATTAATCGCAGCTCTTCTCAAAGTAAAGCTATCTTTGATTGCTCTAGTTCCTTCTGTTGTATTAAAAATTAGATTAATTTTTTTTTCATTTATATAATTTACAATATTTGGTTTTCCTTCTTTTGCTTTTTTAATTAGTAAACAATCTATATTTCTTTTTTTTAGAAAATTTGCCGTACCTTTAGTTGCAGATATTTTAAAACCAAGATTTTTTAAATCTTTGACTTGCTCATAAACAGACTCTTTATCTATATTTTTAACAGATACAAATAAATTGCCTTTTAGTGGTAAATTTACATTGGCTGATAATTGAGATTTAGCGTAAGCTCTACCAAAGTTAAAATCCATCCCCATTGCTTCACCTGTAGATTTCATTTCAGGTCCTAAAATAATATCAGACCCATCAAATTTTGAAAAAGGAAAGACTGATTCTTTGACAGCTATATGATTAAAATGATTTCTTTTTAAATTAAAATCACTTAATTTTTTTCCTAACATTATTAAGGAAGCAATTTTTGCAATTGGTATACCTGTTGCTTTTGCAACAAAAGGTACAGTTCTACTAGCACGAGGGTTAGCTTCAATTATAAAAATATCATTATTTTGAATTGCAAATTGTATATTTATTAGTCCTTTTACTTTTAAAGCTATTGCTAGCTTTGTAGTTTGTTTTTCAATGTTTTTAATTGTTTTTTTGTTTAAAGTGTAAGGTGGTATTACACAAGCAGAGTCACCTGAATGGATACCAGCCTCTTCTATGTGTTCCATAATACCAGCAATATATACTTTTTTTCCATCAGAAATAGCATCAACATCTATTTCAACAGCTGATTTTAAGTAAGTGTCAATTAATAAAGGAGATTTTTTTGTTATTTTAAGCGCTCTATCAATATATTTAAAAAATTCTTTTTTTTCATTAATTATCTCCATTGCTTTTCCACCAAGAACATATGAGGGTCTAATTATTAGTGGTAATCCAATTTTTTTTAGACATCTTTTTGCTTCATTAACATTAGTTGCTGTTAGATTTGTAGGCTGCTTTATTTTAATATCTTTAATTATTTTTTTAAATCTTTTCCTGTCTTCCGCTATATCTATTGAATTTAGTGAAGTTCCTAAGATTTTAATTTTTTCTTTAGTTAAATGCTTGGCAAGATTTAAAGGTGTTTGACCACCAAATTGTAGCATTATACCTAGTAATTTCCCTTTTCTTTTTTCAACTTTAATAATTTCTATTACATCTTCAGGAGTTAATGGCTCAAAATACAATCTATCAGAAGTATCATAATCTGTAGATACAGTTTCCGGATTACAATTAATCATTATTGTTTCTATATTTATTTTTTTTAATGCATAAGAAGCATGAACACAACAATAATCAAATTCTATACCTTGACCTATTCTATTTGGTCCTCCACCAATTATAATTACTTTATCTTTTTTGCTTGGTTTAGATTCACAATTGTCAATACCTTTCGGAATTTTTTCATATGTTGAATACATATAAGGCGTTAAAGAAGAAAATTCTGCTGCACAAGTATCCACTCTTTTATAAATTGGTTTTACGTCAAAACTATTTCTTAAATTTCTTATTTTTTTTTCATTCCTTTTGGTTAGAATTGCCAATCTTTTATCAGAGAATCCTAAACTTTTAATATGCAAAATTGCATCTCTTTTCTTTGGTATGCCTTTTTTTTTAATTAAATTTTCATAATCAATAATTTTTTTAATTTCCCTTAAAAACCATTTATCAATTTTTGTTTTTTTATAAATTAGATTAATATGTTTCTTTTTTCTAAAAGCATCAGCAATTTGAAAAAATCTTAAAGGAGAAGGAAGACTTATATCCATTTTTTTATGATTGATACTGGTTAAACCATCATAACCTTTTTCTAAAGATCTAACTGCTTTTTGAAAAGATTCACAAAAATTCCTTCCAATTGCCATAACTTCTCCTACAGATTTCATTGACGTTCCTAGAATATTCTTAGTTCCAGGAAATTTTTCAAAAGTAAATCTTGGAATTTTTGTAACTATATAGTCAATAGTTGGCTCAAAAGAACAAGGTGTGGTTTTAGTAATGTCATTTTTTATTTCATCTAGCGTTAAACCTATTGCTAATTTAGCTGCAACTTTTGCAATTGGAAAACCTGTAGCTTTAGAAGCCAAGGCAGACGATCGAGATACTCTTGGATTCATTTCAATTACTACCATTTCACCATTCTTTGGGTTTATAGCAAATTGAACATTTGATCCTCCTGTATCAACACCTATTTCCCTTAAAATTGCGAAACTAGCATTCCTCATTACTTGATACTCTTTATCTGTAAGAGTTAAAGCTGGTGCCACTGTAACACTATCACCTGTATGAATTCCCATTGGGTCAACATTTTCAATTGAACATACAACTATACAATTATCATTTTTGTCTCTTACAACTTCTAGTTCGTATTCTTTCCATCCTAAAACAGACTCTTCAATCAGAACTTCATTAATTGGAGAATAACTTAGACCTTCTGAAACAATCTTTTTAAATTCTTTGAAATTATTTGCTGTTCCACTACCTTGACCACCTAATGTAAAAGATGGTCTAATTATTACTGGCAAAGAAAGTTTTTTTAGAATTTTTTTTGCAGCATTTATATTTCTTGCAATAAAACTTTTAGGAGCTTTTAAACCTAATTTGGAAATTGTTTTCTTAAACAATTCTCTATTTTCAGCTTTTTTTATTGCTTTTAGCGATGCTCCTATTAATTCAATATTGTATTTTTTTAATATTCCTTTTTTTTCAATTTCTAAAGCAGCATTTAAAGCAGTTTGTCCACCCATTGTAGGTAAAATTGCATTAGGTTTCTCTTTTTTAATAATTTTTTCTATAATTTCTGTTGTTATTGGCTCAATATAAGT
>CAZEYC010000010.1:0-11442 GCA_964516965.1 uncultured Alphaproteobacteria bacterium
ATAATGATAAATTTTTTATTTAATTTTTTTTGTATAATTGAAATATTGTAGTTAATCACAATATCTTCCTTTTAATTAGAAATATATGAATCCAACATTTTCCAAAAAAAAATTACTTCCAACAGGTTTTAGAGATATTCTAACAAAAGAAGCAAATCTTCAATTAAATTGCGGGAGACAACTAATTAAAAGTTTTAATAGTTGGGGATATAATTTAATAGAACCACCATTAATAGAATATGAGAAAACATTATTCGATCTAAAGAGAGACAAATTATCTGATAAAACTTTTAAATTCATTGATCCTCTAACAAAAGAGACTTTATCTTTAAGACCTGATATAACAATACAGTTAGCACGAATTGCGTTGGATCGTTTATCTGACTTTTCAAGACCACTTAGATTATGTTATTTTGGCGACGTTTTTAGGGCTGATAAGCCTAAATTATCAGACGATAGACAGTTTAAACAGGCAGGTGTAGAACTTATAGGTTCAAAAGATTTCTTTGCTGATATTGAAATAATTATATTAAGTCTAGAATCACTTTATCAAATTGGTTTTAAAGATATTAGCTTAGATCTAAATATGCCCATTATAATTGAAAGAATATTTGATGATTTAAAAATTAAGAAAAATAAAAAAGATGAATTAAAAAAACTAATAGCAAGAAAAGATATAAATAATATTAAAAATTTTAATAAAAATTTATTTGAAACATTAAATCAGTTAATTAACTCCTCAGGACCAATAAGAAATAATATTGAAAAAATAAAAAAGATAAAATTTGGAGATAGTGCAAAAGAAGAAATACAAAATTTTATTAATATTTCAAATATTTTATTTAAACAATTTAATAAATTTACTTTTTCTATAGATTTACTTGAGCAAAGAGGATTTGAGTATCACACAGGCGTAACATTTAGCATATTTTGTATAAATTCAAAAAAGGAAATTTGTAGAGGAGGTAGATATTTAACCTCGAAAGGTGAATATGCTGTTGGATCGACTTTTTATTTAAATCAATTTTTTCAGTTTAATAAAGAATTGAAAAGTAAAAATAAAAGAATTTTAATACCTTTTAAAGATCTTTTAAATAAAGATAATTATAAATTAAGAAAAAATGGTTGGGTAACTATTCAAAACTTTGACAAAAAAAACGATATTAAAATTGCAAAGCTAAATAATTGCAAATTTATTTTGAAGAATGGAAAAGTAAAAAAAATATAAAATAATATATTAAGATGAATAATTTAACAATTGTTGGCGCTCAATGGGGAGACGAAGGAAAAGGAAAGATTGTAGACCATTTATGTGAAAAATTTGATGTTGTTATTAGATTTCAAGGAGGACACAATGCAGGTCATACAATTATAATTAATAAAAAGAAATTTATTTTAAGTATTTTACCTTCTGGATTAATAAGAAACAAACTTTGCATTATAGGATCAAATGTTGTAATTGACCCAATGCATTTGTTTAAAGAAATTAGTTTGTTTAAGAAAAAAAAAATTAATATTAGTAATAAAAATTTAAAAATTGCTAATAATGCTTCACTAATTTTACCTTTCCACCCTGTTGTTGATCAAATTAGAGAAAAGATATTATCAAAAGAAAAAATAGGGACAACTGGTAGAGGAATAGGACCTTGTTATGAGGATAAAGTAGCAAGAAGAGGTATACGAATTTGCGATTTAGAAGATTTAAATGCATTAAAAATAAGATTAAAAAATTTAATCAATTTTCATAATATTTTCTTAAGAAATTATTCAAAAAAAAAAATTTCATTTTCTGAAACTTTTAAATTTTTAAAATTAATAAGAAAAAGACTTTTATCATATTCTATAGACCTATCACAATTTATTAATAATAATAATTTTTTAAAAAAAAGAATATTATTTGAAGGTGCTCAAGGTTTAATGCTTGATATTGATCATGGCACTTTTCCTTATGTGACATCAAGTAATACTTTACCTATTATAGCAGCATCAAGTATAGGAATAAATCCAAACAAAATTGGTCAGGTATTAGGCATTGTTAAAACATACACTACTAGAGTAGGTGAAGGGCCTTTTCCTACAGAAATTAAATCTCCTATAGGAATTGAACTTGCAAAAAAAGGAAGAGAATTTGGGAGTGTAACAGGACGACCAAGGCGATGTGGTTGGTTTGATTGTGTACAATGTAAAAAAGCTATTAACATAGGAAATATTAATTATATCGCATTAACAAAAATTGATGTTTTAGATGATTTCAAAGAAATTAATATTTGTTACGCATATCAAATCGGTAAAAAGATTTTGAAAACAATGCCAAATTCACTTTCATTATTAAACAAAGTAAAACCAAAATATTTAACTATCAAAGGATGGCAATCTAATACTCAAAGTATAAAAAAAGTAAATGATTTACCAAAGCAAGCAAAAAAATTTATTAAGACTTTAGAAAGAATAATTAAAGTTCCTATAACAATGTTATCAACTGGTCCAGATAGAAAAGATATAATCTATTTAAAAAAAAATTTAGATTAAAAAGTATATTCAGAAGTTTCTTCTCTTTCGAGATTTTCTTTAACTAATAAATTTTTGACTGATTTTTTTAGTTTATCAAATGCTCTAACTTCGATTTGTCTTACTCTTTCTCTTGATATTTTATAATGATTACTCAAATCCTCTAATGTTTTTGGTTTATCTTTTAATCTTCTTTCTATCATTATAAATTTTTCTCTAGGCGTTAGAACACTTATGGCCTTAGTAAGAAGGTCTTTTCTTTGCATTAATTCTTGTGAATTAGAAATTAAAACTTCTTGGTCTGGTGTATCATCAACCAACCAATCTTGCCATTCGCCTTCACCATCTATTTTTAAAGGTGCATTTAATGAATGATCAGGGCCAGAAAGTCTTCTATTCATATCTGTAACTTCTTTCTTAGTTACATTTAAATTTTTTGCTATTTTATTTACATTATCTGGCAACATATCACCTTCTTCATAAGCTTTTAAGCTTGTTTTCATTTTTCTTAAGTTAAAAAAAAGTTTTTTTTGAGCAGCTGTTGTACCCATTTTTACAAGAGACCAACTATGAAGTATATATTCTTGAATAGATGCTCTTATCCACCACATTGCATATGTTGCTAATCTGAAACCTCTTTTATAATCAAATCTTTTTATAGATTCAAGCATTCCAATATTACCTTCCCCAATTAGTTCAGAAATAGGTAGCCCGTAACCTTTAAAACCCATAGCAATTTTTGCAACTAGTCTTAGATGACTAGTAACTAAAATATGAGCAGCTTTTAAATCTTGTTTAGTCTGCCATTTTTTAGCTAATTCTTGTTCGTATTCAGGTTCAAGTAATGGATATTTTCTTATTTCTTGTAAATATTTATTTAGTCCATCATCTGAGAAAATTTTTGGTAAACCTCTAAATAGTGCTGTCATAGTTTAAATCCTAAAAAATCTTTCTGAATCTGATACTTATATAATGATTCTATTATAAATTATCAGATACAAACTTATCCACAGTTTCTCATAATTTTATGAAAAAATCAAGCTTTTAAACTAATTTTAATTTATCTACTAAGTATTTGATATCACTAGGTAATTCTATATTAAATTTAATATAATTATTTTTTGTCGGATGAATGAAGCCTAAAAAATAGGCATGAAGAGCTTGTCTTTTGAAATTTATTAGGTATTCTTTTATACTTTTATCCACATTTTTTAGAAATTTAATTTTTTTCTTACCATATTTCTGATCTCCTATTAAAGAGTTTCCTGAGCTTGATAAATGAACTCTTATTTGATGTGTCCTACCTGTAAGAATTTTGCATTCAATTAAAGATGCAATATTTGAAAAATTTTTTTTAACAGTAAAATATGTGATAGCTTTTTTTCCACCATTTTCTGTAATTGAGAATTTTTTTCTATTTTTTGGGTTTCTGCCTATATTTGAGATATATTGTCCTTCTTTCTTGTTTAATAGTCCCCAAACGATAGCCAAATAAAGCCTATTTATTGTTTTTTTCTTAAATTGTAGAGATATATTCTCATGCGTTATATTATTCTTTGCAACTAACATTAAGCCACTAGTGTCTTTATCAAGTCTATGAACTATACCAGGTCTATCTAATCCAGATAAATTTGATAAATTTTTACCACAATAACTTTGTAAAAAACTAACAAGAGTTATTTTTTCTTTACCAGCCCCAGGGTGAACTGTTAATCCTGCTGGTTTATTTAGAACAATAATGTCTTTATCTTCGTGTAAAATTTTTATATTTTTATAGATCATAATTTAATTTAAAGAATATAAAAAATGAAATTTTTGAAATTTATAGTTATATCATTTAGCATCTTAATTTTTTTAGGAACTGCGGTAATTATATATATTGTATACGAAAGATTTAATACAAAAAAAGCTTTTAATTACGATGAGGGTTATAAATTAAATAATCTAAATTTAGATAGTTCGTCAGAAGTAATAAATGTAAATATATCTGATGAAAAACTAATATTAACTATTAAATCAAATAATAAATACAGTATTATAATCTATGATTTAAATACTAATAAAAGAATTAATGTTATAGAAATAAACTAATGAAAGAAATAAAATTTTTTAAACATATATTGATATTATTAATTTTCTTTAATTTAAATAATTGCAGTTTAACAACGTCAGGGTTAATAGATATGTTTAATTATTCTAAAACAAGTGCTGATATAATTAGTTATGCAAATACTAAAAAAACCACATCTGATCATTTCATTTCTTATGTTTTTAACAGAGATTGTTCTTTGGCTAGAACATTAAAATTAAAAGCCATATGTAAAGAAATAATAAAGAAAGATCAACGCAATGTTGAATATAATTTTAATAAAAATCAAATAAAAGTTATTAAATATAAGAATTTAAGTAATATAAAGTCTAATTATTCAAAAAAAAAACAACCAATCGTGCCTTCAATGGCTTATTAAATAAATTTGATTGATTTAATTTTTTTTAATAATTTATTATTTTAATATTAGTATTTTTGATTAATTAAAAATGATTGAAATTGAGAATTTAACAAAAAAATTTGGGGACTTTACTGCTGTAGATAATCTTTCTTTAAATATAAAAAAAGGAGAGGTTCTTGGTTTTTTAGGACCAAATGGTGCAGGAAAATCTACAACAATGAAAATGATTACAGGTTTTATCAAACCTTCAAATGGAAATATAAAAATAAATAATATTAATTTAGAATTCGATCCTATTTATTGTAAAAAACTAATAGGGTATTTGCCTGAAGGAGCACCTTTATATGGTGATATGACACCTAAAAATATGCTTAAATTTATTTCATCTATAAGAGGTATGGGTAATAAAGAATATAAGATAGCCTTTGATAGTGTTGTCCACAAAACTCAAATTGCCGATGTTATTAATCAACCTATAGAAACTCTGTCAAAGGGTTATAAAAGAAGAGTAGGTTTAGCTCAGGCTCTTATTCATAATCCAGAAATTTTAATATTAGACGAACCAACAGATGGATTAGATCCAAATCAAAAACATCATGTTAGAGAATTAATTAACGAAATGGGAAAAACAAAAGCAATCATAATTTCAACACATATTCTAGAGGAAGTAAATGCCGTATGCACACGTGCAACAATTATAGCAAAAGGAAGATTACTAATTGACAAAAAGCCAAAGGATTTAATAAAACATAGTAAAAGCAGTAACTTAGATAATATATTTAGAGAAATTACATTAGGAAAGAAAAAAATTTAATATTATTATGAATTTACTAATTAACATTTTTAAAAGAGAACTATTAAGTTATTTTTCAACACCACTTGCTTATGTATTTATTGTTATTTTTTTAGCACTAATAGGTTCATTTACATTTTATCTAGGTAATTTTTTTGTAAGAGGGCAAGCAGATTTAAATCCATTTTTTGCTTTTCACCCTTGGGTTTATATTTTGTTGATACCTGCAGTTACTATGCGTTTGTGGGCCGAAGAAAGAAAAACAGGAACAATTGAATTATTAATGACACTGCCTTTAACAACAACTCATGCTGTCTTAGGTAAATTTTTTGCCGCATGGTTTTTTATTTTTGTTGCTTTAATTTTAACGTTCCCAATTTGGATAACAGTAAATTATTTAGGCAATCCTGATAATGGAATTATATTTGCTGGTTATGTAGGAAGTTTATTTATGGCAGGAGCTTATTTATCAATTGGTTCTTGCATTTCAGCAATAACAAAAAACCAAGTAATAGCGTTCGTAATAAGCACAACTGTTTGTTTTTTATTTACTATGATGGGCGTTGATTTGGTATTAAATTTTTTTAAATTATGGTCTCCCGAATTTTTAGTTAGCACAATTTCTTCAATGAGTTTTTTAACTCATTTTGAATCAATTACTAAAGGTGTTATTGAAATACGAGATTTTTTATTTTATTTAAGTGTAATATTTTTTTGGCTTTTTCTAAATATTATTATTGTTGAATATAAGAAATTTGATTAAAAATGTTTTTAAAAAAAATTTTATTTAAAGAAAAAAAATTACCATTAATTATTATTCTAGCAATTGTAAGTTTTTTATCATTTAATGTTTTAAATAAAAATTTCTTTAAAAATTTTAGATTTGATTTAACAAAAGATGATGTCTACACCTTGTCTGATGGAACCAAATCAGTTTTAAAATCAATAAATGAACCATTAGACTTCAAATTATTTTATACAAAACAAATAGGAGATGCTAATCCAGTATACCAGAACTATTACAGCAGAGTGAAAGAATTATTAGAGCAATATGTTATTTTATCAAATAATAAGATTAAATTACAAATTTTTAATCCAGAGCCATTCTCTAATGAAGAAGATAAAGCAGTTGAATATGGTTTGCAAGGCGTTGAAATAATGCCAGGAGTATATGGTTATTTTGGTTTAGTTGCTACTAATAGCACAGATGATGAAGAAAAAATAATTTTTTTTCAGGCAGATAGAGATTCTTTTTTAGAATACGATCTTAGTAAAATAGTCTCTAATTTAGCAAATCCTAATAGAAGAGTTATAGGTTTCTATACTAATCTTCCAATAAAAGGAACTTTCAATCCACTAGCACCAAGTAAAGATGCTGCTACAATGCCACCATGGGCAGTTTACAATCAAATAGAAGAATTTTTTGAAGTAAACAGAATTCATGAAAAAACAAAGAAAATACCAGATGATTTAGAATTAATAGTTATAATTCATCCTAAAAATTTACCTGACAGAATTTTATATATGTTTGATCAATTTGTTATGCGTGGTGGCAAGTTATTAATTTTTATTGATCCAAATGCTGAGACAGAGAAATTTTCATCAAACCGCGGCGCTAATCAATCTGATAATGACTCTAATTCATCATCATTAAAAGAATTACTTGATACATGGGGAGTGGAAATAGTTGCAGATAAAGTTGTGGGGGATCTTTTATCAGCAAGAAGAGTAGAAATTGGAAGCCAAGAACAGCCATCAGTTACTGATTATATTGCTTGGCTTGATATTAAAAGTAGTAATATTGACCAAAATCATCAAGCAACTTCAAAAGTGCAAAGACTTACTTTTGCCACAGCCGGTATATTAAAAAATAATAATAAAACTTCAAACGAATTTAAAAGACTTGTTTGGACTTCTAAACAATCAATGGAAATTGATTCAAGTGATGTAAGATTTACACCTGACCCAACATCTTTATTAAGGAATTTTTTACCTTCTAATGAAGAGTTTACTTTGGTTGCTGAAATAAAAGGTAATTTTAATTCAAATTTTAGCAATGGTCCTCCTACAACTGATAGAGATAATTTTGAATCAGATAAACATTTAAATAAATCTAGTAAACAATCATCATTAATAGTTATTTCTGATGTAGATATGCTTTATGATGAATATTGGATAAGATATGAACAAACTGGCGTAGTTCCAATAGCAAATAATGCTGATTTTACTGTAAATTTATTAGAATATTTAAATGGAACAGAAGATTTAATTGGCCTAAGAGGAAAAGGTGCTTCTTCAACAACATTTACTAAAGTTGAAGAAATACAAAAAAAAGCAGAGCAAAAGTTTAGATCTAAAGAACAAGAACTTCTTGAGAAATTAAATGAATATGAAAAAAAACTTGAAAACATACAAACTGGAAAAAATGAAGAAGAGAATATTATTACTGATGATGAAAAAATAGAGGTAGAAAAGTTTAGATCTGAAATGATTAGAGTTAGATCAGAACTAAGAAAAGTACAAAATGCTCTAAGAATAGATATTCAAAAATTGGATAGTAGACTAAAATTTTTTAACATAGTTTTAGTTCCAATTTTATTGATCATTGCCTCAATTATTTTAGGAATTTTAAAAAAAAGAAAGAGACATGAAAAATATCTAGTGAAGGAAACTGAGTAAAAAAAATGGGAAAAAAACATTTTTTATATTTGTTCATTATTACTTTTGCATTGTCTTTACTTGCATTAGTTTCGCATTTGATTCAACCAAAATTTGAAACAACTATAAGCAAGGGAGTCTTAGTTTTTAAAAACATAAATGAACAATTAAACAACATTAATCAGATAAATATTGATAATGGCATAAAGAATATAGTTATAAAAAGAAATGAATCAGAGTGGGTTATGGAAAGTAAGTTTAATTATAAAGTCAAAGAAGAAATTATCAAAGAAAAGCTTATCAAAGTATCTCAATTAAGATTTTTTGAAAAAAAAACCAAAGAAGAATTTTTATATTCTCGCTTAGATTTGCATTATCCCAAGGATGAAGAGGGAAATTCAAAGCTAATATCTATATACAGTGGCGAAAATGATATTTTATCACGATTTATCCTTGGTAAATCAAAAAAAAATGGTGTTTATATTAAGAAATTAGATGAAAAGCAATCATGGCTTGCATCCGGAATATTGAAAATGTCTGTTAATGAACTAGATTGGCTTGAATCGATTATTTTTAATGTGGATTATGAAAAAATTAAAAATATAAAATTAAAACATTCCAATAAAAGTATTTTATCATTATCAAAAGATGATAAAAATGAAAATTTGATTATTGATAACTTGCCTAAAGGCGAGTTGCCAAAAAGTGATTTAATAGCAAATTTTTTAGGAGAGTTTTTATCAAATCTATCTTTTAATGATGTTTCAATAAGAAAAAATAATTATGAGAATAATGTTATTACAAATGTTATATATGAGCTCTTTGATAATATATTTATAAATGCAATAGTATTTAAAGAGGATAATAAAAAGTGGATAAATTTTAATGTAGATGAGAAATCTTTTAATTATTTAAAAGAAAATAATAATATTTTTGTAGAAAATATAGAGAATTGGTCCTACAAATTATCATCAACAAAATATAATACTGTCGAGACTAAATTAAAGGATCTTCTTGTTGAAGATTAATTTCTTGTGCAATATTTATCAAAGTTTGTGATAGGGCAACACTAAATTTCATTCTTTTAACTGTTTTTAAAGAGTTATCTATATCACCACTAACAGACAATATAGTAGCAATATTACCAATAAATTTATTATCTACAATCTTCCCACCTAAATTTAGGATATTTATAGACAATTCGGTTGTTTTTGACATATTGCTTTTTGCTTGTAAATGTAAAATATCAATTATTCCTTCTTTATAAAATCTATCACTTTCTATTTGTGATAGAATTTTATGAGCTTTATCAAAGTTTCCAGCTAAAGCATATGATTTAGCACAATATAAAAAAATTTTTGCCTTTGTAGAAAAACCTGGTAACCCAAGAGCATACTTTCCTCCAATTAAATCTGGAACTGTATTTAATGCTTCATTTAAAAAGGATTCCATAACTGAATAGTCTTTTTTATTTGCGAATGTATTTCCAACTAATGACATTGCCATAGCTTTTTCGTATCCAGGTTTCATTAAGTTTAATAATTCTTTTGCTTGCTCTAAATTATTTATTTTTGCAAAAGAACTTATTATTTCAATAAATATTCTTTCATCTAAGTTTTTAAGTACATATTCTTTTGCATCCATTAAAGTTTTGTTACTAGCATTATTTTCCTGAATTGAATTTTCAAATTCAGCTATATTGATTAATTCTCTTACAATCCAAAATACTTGATCCTTAGATTTTGCAGCAGTTTTGCTTTTTTCTAAAAATAATTTTGTTTGTTCTAAATTATTTATTTTATGAGAAAGTTTTGCTATCTCTAAATATACATTAGATTTTTCAGCAAATTTTGATGCTATTTTAATATCTTTTTTTACTTTCTCAATATTTTTTAAATTTATATTTGTTTTAGCAATTTCTAATAACGCGACCGCCTTATTATTTTTATTTTGTATTTCTGTATTAATAATTTTATATATTTCTTTTTCTACATCATCTTTTTTTCCATTATTCAATTCACTTAACATTTCATATATATAAGATAGATTCTTAATTTTTTTTGGCAAATCACCGTGTGTTTTATCAAGAAAAGATTTAGATATATTTAAGGTTTTTAAGGCCCCATTTTTATCATTTAATGAAATCTTAATTCTACTAATATTATTTAATAGTCTTGTTTTAGATCTAGCATCTTTTAATTCATATATAGATAATTCAGCTGCTTCTATAAGCTTTTGGATACTTAAAATAAAATTTTTATTTTTAAATTCTAAATTTGCAGAATTAATTAATTTTTCAATTTTTTCTATAGTTGCTATTTTTTTCTTTTCTTTTTTTTCTATAGAAGATAATTTTTCTAAACTATTTATTTCTACATTTAATTCATCTATTTTTTTATTTTTTCTTAAATTCCTAGCAATTTTTGTCTTTGGATATTTTCTTTGTATTTTATTTAATTTTTCTATAGCATTTGATAAAAGAATAATTTTTTCATCAACATTTTGTATATTTTCAGATTCTTTAATTAATTCTTCTACTTTTTTATTAAGTTTATTTGCTTCAAAATTATAGAAATCTTCACATGAAGAAGTTAGTAAAATTAATATTAATAAATAAATTAATGGTAATTTAATATGCATTTTCTATAATTGAATATTAACTAATAACATATTATGAAAAAAAACTTATATTTAAATATTTTTTTAATTTTTATTTTTTTATTTTTACCCAATCTTGCTTTTTCTAAAAAAATACCAAATTTAATTGGTAAATGGGAAGGTGAGAATATTAAATCTAGCATTAAAAAAGGATTTGTTAAAAGTAGAAATATTGTTGAGATTACAGAACAACAAAATAGATTATTTAAAGGGTTTGTTATTCATAAAAATGGAAAAGAGGAATTTGTTGGAGTTATTAAATCTGACTTAAAAGCCTTTTATTGGGCAGATAGTAGCGATGATGATGGTAAAGTAATAGGGACTATAATAAATAAGAAAAAGATTGAAACATGTTATTTAGATAGTGGCAGAGAT